>NZ_JBFRFE010000034.1:0-13899 GCF_052114665.1 Stenotrophomonas sp. 2YAF22
CCGGTGTAGGCGTCCCAGTTGTTCGGGTCGAAGTTCGGCGCCAGCGCGACGCTCGGCACCTCGCCATGCCAGTCCCAGTCGTAGTCGACATAGCCGGTGGCGCCGCTGCTGATACCCGGCACGATGGCGTTGTTGACGTCGCGCTGGTTGGCGCGCAGCCGGGTCATGCGCTCGCTGTCCAGGCGGTTGGTATGCGAATAGGAAAGATCGGTGGACAGCTCCCAGGCCGGGCTCGGACGCAGGATCAGGTTCAGGCCACCACCGGTGTACTCCTCGCCGCGCCAATAGCGGTTGGAGGTTGAATCGATGGAGGTGCTGCCATGCAGGTGACGGACGATGCCGTCCTCGTCCACGTCACGCTGGGTGATGCCGCGACGTGCGTTGGAAAGGCTCAGGTCACTGCGGTCCTCGTCCCAGTTGCGCTCGGTATGTTCGAAATCGAGGTTGACCTCGACCACGTCGTTGGGCCGCCACTGGATCGCCGCGAATTCGCTCTGGCGATCATTGCGCTCCTGCTTCAGGCGA
The DNA here is from genome assembly GCF_052114665.1 of Stenotrophomonas sp. 2YAF22. Classification (NCBI taxonomy): domain Bacteria; kingdom Pseudomonadati; phylum Pseudomonadota; class Gammaproteobacteria; order Lysobacterales; family Lysobacteraceae; genus Stenotrophomonas; species Stenotrophomonas sp. 2YAF22. Next base: position 526 of record NZ_JBFRFE010000034.1, read on the forward strand.
TAGATGCGGCTGCTTGGCACCAGATAGTACGGCGCGCCGTTGGCGATGGCCTGGGCGCTGACCTCATTGCAGTTGGCATTGGCCACGTTCTGCCTGCCATCGCAGGCATACCAGGTGGAGCCGCTGGTGATGCTCTCCTCCGGATCGGTGCCCTCCAGCCGCTGGATGCCCAGCGAGATGCCGAGCTTCTGGCCGTTGCCGAATTCGAACTGGTCGATGTAGCTGGCGGTACCGCGATAGCCGATGCCATCGTCGTCGCGGTACTTCTTGTCATACTCGGCCCAGCTGCCACGCAGATCGATCTGCGCCGAGCGCTTGCCGTACTCCAGCGGCTTGACCGTCTCCAGCCCGATGGTGCCAGCGACACCGCCTTCGATGATGTCGGCACGCTGGGTCTTGTAGATCGCCACCGTATTGATCAGCTCGGCCGGGAACATGTTGAAGTTCACCGAGCGGTCGCCGCTGCCGTTGGTGATCTCGCGGCCGTTGAAATTGGTGCTGCTGAGGAAGGCGCCGAGACCGCGGATCGAGATTTCCGATGCGCCGGTCTTGTCGCGGGTCGAGGCGGCACCGGTCAGCGTTTCGATCGCATCGGCCAGTGATGGCGCGGGCAGGTCGCCGATGTCGTCGGCCGACAACACATCGGCGATCACCGTGTCGTCGCGCTTCTTGTTGATCGAGCTCTGCATCGATTCGCGGATGCCGGTGACCTGGACCTGGTCCAAGGTGGTGGCGTCCTGCCCTGAACCGCTACCGGCAGACTGCGCCTGCACGGCCGGTGAAGCCGCCAGCGCAGCGAGCAGTGCCACGATCAGCGGTGTGGGTGACAACGGTGTACGACGTACAACTCCGGCTGGTTGCCGCATGGTTTTCCTCCTCCCAAAGGATCGCCCGGACAGTAGGCGTGGGACGCAGCTTCGACACGCCGACACAGAAATGTCAACCAACTGGACTGGATTTTTCGTAATACCTTTGATTCAGACCTGTTGCCCGGCATTTCATGTGCTGATGCAGCATGACTTTGCGCGCAACGTGGCTTACAACACACCTACCAAGTGGTATGCACACCCACTCCGAAACCGCGGCATCGCCGTCCCTGGAAGGACTTCATGCGCATTCAACCGACTTCGCACCGCCTTTCGAAACCCACCCTTGGATATTGCCTGGCAATTGGACTGGCAACATGCCTGACCAGTTTGCCGGTGCATGCTGCAAGCTGGCTGGTCCATGATGCCGCCGAGTTCGCCACCGCCGCTGCCGCGCTRCAACCCGGCGATGAAATCGTGCTGGCCGATGGCACCTGGATCGATGCGCGCCTGCTGCTGAAGGGCCAGGGCACCGCCGCCGCACCGATCGTGCTGCGCGCGCAGACGCCGGGCAAGGTGATCCTCAGCGGGGGGTCGGACCTGCGCCTGGCCGGCAGCTACCTGCAGGTCTCCAACCTGGTATTCCGCAACGGCTACACCCCGGGCGACGCGGTGGTGGCGTTCCGCGAGTCAAGCAAGGCAGTGGCCAGCCACAGCCGTGTCACCGGCCTGGTCATCGATGACTACAGCAACCCCGATGGCAGCGACCAGGACTACTGGGTGTCGCTGTACGGCAGCAACAACCGCCTCGACCACAGCCAGCTGCGCGGCAAGACCAACGCCGGCCCGACGGTGGTGGTGGTGCGCGATGCCACCCAGGGCCTGGACAACCAGCACCGCATCGACCACAACTGGTTCGGCCCGCGGCCGGCGCTGGGCGTCAATGGCGGAGAGACGATCCGCGTCGGCACCAGCGACACCTCGCTGAGCGATTCCAACAGCACGGTGGAGAACAACTGGTTCGAGGGCTGCGATGGCGAGACCGAGATCGTCTCCAACAAGTCCGGCGGCAATACCTTCCGCGGCAACGTGTTCTATCGTTCGGCCGGCGCGCTGACCCTGCGCCATGGCAAGGGCAACCGGGTGGTCGACAACCTCTTCCTCGGCGACGACAAGGCCGGCACCGGCGGCGTGCGCATCATCAATGCCGACCAGACCGTCAGCAACAACTACTTCGAACGGCTGGCCGGCTCCAGCAACCGCTCGGCACTGGCGGTGATGGATGCACAGGCCAATCCGCCGTTGTCCGGCTACGCGCCGGTGGTCAACGCGACCATCAGCCGCAACACCTTCGTCGACGTGGCGAAGATCAGCTTCGGTGTGGGCCATGACGAAACCAAGGGCATCGTGGTCGCCGCCAGCAACAGCCACTTCAGCGGCAACCTGATCGTCAACCGCACCAGCAAAAATCCACCGAATGCGGCCAGTTCACTGGCGGGCATCGCCTTCAGCGGCAACGTGCAGTCGCCGCAGGCCAGCAGCGTATTCCCCGGCGGGGTGAACAGCGCCAGCATCACCCTGCAGCAGGCCGCAAGCGGCCTGTGGGTGCCGGCAACGCCCCTGCCCACCATCGGCGCCGACCCGGCGCTGGCAATGACCCCGCGCGAACAGACGGGGGTGGACTGGTATCCCAAGGTGGGCGAGGTTGCCCTGTCACGCACCAGCACCGGAGTTGATCGATGAGGTTGCAGCCGCTGTCCCTTTGTTCCCACCGTCTGGCGCTCGCCCTCGCCCTGGCCGCTCCCTTCGCCCTGTTGCCGACGGCATCGCTGCATGCGGCACCTGCCACAGCCGCGSGACAAGGCGATACCGCGCCGGTACTGGTGACCGCCGCGCAGTGGCAGCAGATGGCCAGCGAAGGCAGCCGCTATCCGTGGTTCGCCAAGGAACAGGCGCGTACGGAAAAATCGCTGCAGAAGATGATGAAGGCCGGCATCGACGTGCCGGTGCCGAAGGACAAGGGCGGCGGCCGCACCCATGAGCAGCACAAGCGCAACTACCAGGCACTGCTGGCCGCCGGCACCCTGTATCGGCTGACCGGCGACAAGGCCTATGTCGCCTATTCGCGCGACATGCTGCTGGAGTACGCCAAGCTCTACCCGACCCTCGGCCCGCATCCGGAGGGACGCGGACAGATTCCCGGCCGGGTGTTCTGGCAGGTGCTCAACGATTCGGTCTGGCTGGTCAACGCCATCCAGGGCTACGACGCGATCCGCGATGCCCTGTCGCCGCAGGATCGGCAGATCATCGAGTCGCAGGTGTTCCGGCCGATGGCCGAGTTCCTGGCCAGCGAGCCGAAGAACTACGACCAGATCCACAACCACGCGACCTGGGCGGTGGCCGCCACCGGCATGACCGGCTACGTGCTGCGTGATCGGGAGCTGGTGGAGAAATCGCTGCGCGGCAGCCGCAAGGATGACCAGTTCGGCTTCCTGCGGCAGATCGACCTGCTGTTCTCGCCCGATGGGTATTACGAGGAAGGCCCCTACTACCAGCGCTATGCGCTGGCGCCGTTCCTGTTGTTTGCCAACGCGATCGAACGCAACGAGCCGCAGCGGAAGATCTTCGCGCGCCGCGACGGCGTGCTGCTGAAGGCGGTGGACGTGCTGGTGCAGACCAGTTACGACGGCCTGTTCTTCCCGATCAACGATGCGATCCTGGACAAGGGCATCGATACCGAAGAGCTGGTGGCTGGCATCGGCATCGCCTATGCGCAGGCCGGCGATGACCGTCTGCTGTCGGTCGCCCAGCAGCAGAAACGCCTGCTGCTGTCGCCGGAAGGGCTGCAGGTGGCGCAGGCGTTGGCAGCCAACAAAGCCAAACCGTTCGACTACCGGCCGATGCTGCTGCGCGACGGCCCGGACGGTGAACGCGGCGGTCTGGCGATCCTGCGCATGGGCGGCGAACGCGGCCAGGCGCTGGTGCAGAAGGACACCATGCAGGGCATGGGCCACGGCCACTTCGACAAGCTCAACTGGCTGTTCTACGACAATGGCAACGCCGTGGTGACCGACTACGGCGCGGCGCGCTTCCTCAACGTGGAAGCCAAGCGCGGTGGCATCTATCTTGCCGAGAACCGCAGCTGGGCCAAGCAGACCGTGGCCCACAACACGCTGGTGGTGAACGAGCAGAGCCACTTCAAGGGCGACTGGAAGCGCGGTGAGGAACTCGCCCCGCAGGTGCGCTTCTTCCAGGCCGACGCAGATACCCAGATCGCCTCGGCGACGATGCGCGATGCCTATCCGGGCGTGGTGTTCACCCGCACCCAGGCACTGCTGCGCCACCCCGAACTGGGCCTGCCGGTGGTGCTGGACCTGCTGCAGGTGCACGGCGACAAGGCTGCACGCTACGACCTGCCACTGCACTTCAACGGCCATATCGTCACCACCGGTTTCGAGGCGGAGCATTTCCCCACCCAGCGCCCGGTACTCGGCAGCGACAACGGCTACCAGCACCTGTGGCTGGACGCACGCAGCAAGGCCGGCAGTGAGCCGCGCACGCTGGCGTGGCTGCTCGACGGACGCTTCTACACCTACCGCTTCGGCAGCAGCGCGCCGGCGCAGGCGTTGCTGGTGGAGAGCGGTGCCAATGATCCCGAGTTCAACCTGCGCCGTGAACCGGCGCTGCTGCAGCGCGTGGAAGGACAGAAGGATGTGACCTTCTTCAGCGTGCTGGAGCCGCATGGCGAGTACAACGGCACCGCCGAGTACGTGCACGGTGCAGACAGCCGCATCAAGCAGATCATCCGCACCCGCGGCAATGATGCCGAGGTGCTCGAGCTGCGCCTGGCCAGCGGCGCCCGCATCGCACTCGGCGTGGCCGACGACAGCGACGCGAAGGGCGAACACAGCGTGACGGTGGATGGCCATGCCTACCGCTGGAGCGGCAGTCATGCGCGCATGGACCGCAGCAAGGGTGATGCACGATGAACGGCCCCTCGGCCGTGGCTACGTTGCGCAAGGTGCCGGTGCGCTCGGCCGTGCGCTGGCTGATCGTCGGCCTGATCGCGGTGGCCACGGTGATCAACTACATCGACCGCAATGCACTGGCGGTGATGTGGCCGGAGATCGCCAGGGAAGTCGGCGCGACCAAGGACGATTACGCACTGCTGGTCACCGTGTTCATGCTCTTCTATGCCGCCGGCCAGTTCCTGTTCGGGCGCCTGTTCGACATGATCGGGACGCGGCTGGGGTTCGCGTTGTCGATCAGTGTGTGGTCGATCTCGATCGCGCTGCATTCGGTCACCCACTCCATGCTCTCCTTCAGCGTGGTGCGGGCGATGCTGGGCATCAGCGAAGCCGGTGCCTGGCCCGGCGCGGTGAAAGCCAATGCCGAGTGGTTCCCCGCGCGTGAGCGTGCCCTCGCACAGGGCATCTTCAACGCGGGCGCGTCCATCGGTGCCATCGTTTCAGCGCCGGCCATCGCCGGCCTGTACCTGTGGCTGGGCTGGCGCGGCACCTTCGTGCTGGTCGGTGCACTTGGTTTCCTGTGGCTGCTGCCATGGCTGTTCGTCTATCGCGCCGGCCCGGACAAGCATCCGTGGGTGAGTGACGCCGAGCGGCGCCTGATCATGGAAGACCAGGCTGGCCAGCAACGCGTGGATGCACCGAAGGTCAGCGTGCGTTCGCTGCTGGCCCACCGGCAGAGCTGGGGCATGCTCGCCTGCCGTTTCCTGCTGGATCCGATCTGGTGGCTGTTCGTATCGTGGCTGCCGATCTATCTGGCCGAGACCTTCGGCTTCGACATCAAGCAGATCGGCCTGTTCGCCTGGGTGCCCTTCGTCGGCGCCATGCTCGGCAGCCTGAGCGGCGGCTGGCTGTCGGGGCGCCTGATCAATGCCGGCCAGAGCGTGGACCGTGCGCGCAAGCTGTCGATTTCGCTGGGCTGCGTGATCATGGCACCGGCCCTGCTGGGCGCGGTACTGGCCAACCAGCCGCTGTTTGCGGTGCTGGCGATTGCAGCAGTGCTGTTCGGTTTCCAGATCGCCATCGGCAACATCCAGACCTTGCCCGGCGATCTGTTCGATGGCCGCTCGGTGGGCACGCTGGCCGGTCTCGGCGGCCTGGCCGCCGTAGCCGGAACGTTGATCACCACCTGGCTGGTGCCGGTGCTGACCCGCCATTCCTATGCACCGATCTTCATCCTCGTCGCCGCACTGGTGCCGCTGTCGCTGGCCGCACTGTGGTGGTGGACCGGACCGATCCACAAGCTCGACCGCACCGACGGTTGAGCCCCCATTCCCTCGCATTCCCCCGCAAACCAAGGAGTTTCCCGCATGTCGTTCCAGGACAAGGTGGCCATCGTCACCGGTGGTGGCCGTGATATCGGCCGTGCCGTCTCGATCAAGCTGGCTGCGGCCGGCGCACGCGTCTGCCTCAACTACGCCAACGACGAAGCCAGCGCGCAGGAAACGCTGGCGCTGATCAAGGCGGCCGGTGGCCAGGCCATCGCCCACCGCGCCGACGTCACCGATCCCGCCGCCGTGGCCGGCCTGGTCGCGGCGACGCAGGCTGCATTCGGCCAGCGCATCGACGTGCTGGTGAACGTGGCCGGCGGCATGGTCGAGCGTCGTCCGCTGGCCGACATCGATCCGGCGTTCTTCCACAAGGTCATCGACCTCAACCTGACCTCCACCTACCTGACCACCCACGCCGTGGTACCGCACATGGGCGAAGGCGCGGCGATCGTGAACTTCGCCTCGCAGGCCGGTCGCGATGGCGGCGGCCCCGGCGCGGCGATCTACGCCACCGCCAAAGCGGGCGTGATGACCTTCACCCGGGCCATGGCCAAGGAGCTGGGGCCGAAGGGTATCCGCGTCAACGCACTGTGCTGCGGCATGATCGCCACCCGCTTCCATGACGAATTCACCAAACCGGAAGTGCGTACGGCGGTGGCCGGCGCGACGCCGCTGCGTCGCCAGGGCCTGCCGGACGAAGCCGCCGATGCGGCGGTGTACCTGGCGTCGGATGCAGCAGCGTTCGTCACCGGAGCCAATCTGGACGTCAACGGCGGCACCTACTTCTCCTGACCGGACCGAAGCCCATGCAGCGCTGGATCACACTGCTTTCCCTGGCCATCGGCAGCGCCGTGGCCGCCCCTGTGGCGCTGGCCGCACCGGTCTGGGTCACCGCCTGGACCGCTTCGCCCGCGCCTGACCGCAAGGATGGCAGCGCTGACGCGCCCGTGCAGTTCGCCGCGCAGACCGTGCGCCAGGACATTCGCCTGGGTAGCAAGGGCGATGCGCTGCGACTGCGCATCAGCAACGAACTGGGCACCACGCCGCTGCATGTGGAAGACGTACGGGTGCGCCTGAAGGATGGCAAGGCGGCAGCGCTGCCGGTCACCGTCGATGGACGCACCTCCATCGACGTACCGGTGGGCGCAGCGCTGCTCAGTGATGCACTGCCCTTGCGGGTTGCCGCCCTGCAGGAGATCAGCGTGACCGCGTACTTCCCGCAGCCCACCCGCCCCGCGGTGCGCCGTACGGTGGTGCGGGTGGCCGACGGAAAGCAGGACGCGGTGGCCGACAGCGTGCGCGTGGGCTACCAGCAGAACGTGTTCTCTGCGGTACTGGTGCAGCGCGCGGACCGGCCGCAGGTGATCGTGGCCCTGGGTGATTCCATCACCGAGGGCGCGACGGCTTCGCGTGGCTCGTTCAACCAATGGCCCGAGCGCTTGGGCCAGCGCCTGCAGCAGGCCTGCCCGGACCGCTTCGTGGTGCTCAACCAGGGCATCAGCGGCAACAAGCTGCTGGACCACGGCCGCAGCCACAGCGCGCTGTCGCGGCTGGATCGCGACGTGATCGCAGTGGCCGACGCCGACCAGGTGATCCTGTTCGAAGGCATCAATGACATCCGCCACGGTGGCGGCGCACAGCCGCTGCCGGGACGCAGCGCGGCAGACATGCTGCTGGGCTACCGTCAGGTGGCCGCGCGGTTGCATGCGCATGGCATCCGCGCTCATCTCGGCACATTGACGCCCTTCGGCGATTCGGAGCGCTACGAGCCGGTATCGGCCGCCACCCGCACCGCGATCAACCAGTGGGCGCGTGGCCAGGACACCGGATTCGATGGCGTGGTGGATTTCGATGCGGCGCTGCGTGATCCGAAACAGCCGGAATCATTGCCGGCGGACATCACCCGCGATCATCTGCACCCGAACGACGAGGGCTACCGGCGCATGGCCGACGCGATCAACCTGGCGGCGCTGGGCTGCAACGCGCGTTGAGTCGTACGGCGCCGGCCGGCGCGCACGGCGAGATCACCACTTCACCCTGCCACGCAGGATGTCGGCGAACATCACCCAGTCACCGATGAACGAATACAGTGGATGACGAAATGTTGCAGGGCGGTTCTTCTCGAAGAAGAAGTGACCGACCCAGGCAAAGCCGTAGCCGCAGGCCAATGCCGCCAACAGCAGCAGCGGCTGCCCTCGCAGCACGGCGATGGCGACCAGCAGCAGTACGCCGCAGCTGCCGATGAAGTGCAGCCGACGCGAGACCGTGTTGCGGTGCTCGCTGAGATAGAACGGGTAGAACTCGCGGAAGCTGGCGAAGCGGGACATGCGCGTGCTCCGTTCGTTGAAGGTGCCGAGCCATGCCCGGCTGTTGTTGCCACAACAACGGTCGAGCATTGCTCGACTCTACACCTGCCCGGCTTACCCCGGTTGCCGCGGCCCGAACATGATCACCGCCATGCCGGCCAGGCAAAGCGCAGCCCCCAGCATGTCCCAGCGGCTGGGACGGATGCCGTCGACCAGCCACAGCCAGAACAGCGCCGTGCCGATGTACACGCCACCGTAGGCTGCGTACACGCGTCCGCTGGCGGTCGGGTGCAGGGTCAGCAGCCAGGCGAACAACGCCAGGCTGGCCGCCGCCGGCAACAGCAGCCAGATACTGCCACCCTTGCGCAGCCACAGCCACGGCAGGTAGCAGCCGATGATCTCGGCCAGCGCGGTCAGCAGGAACAGACCGAGCGTTTTCACGCTTTTTCGGTGGCCTTGGCGTGCTGCCAGAGCGCTTCCTGCGCATCCAGATCGAGTGCGGCCAGCGAATCGCCTTGTGCCTCGGCCTGCGCCTCCATCGAACGGAAGCGACGTTCGAACTTGTGGTTGGCCCCACGCAGCGCGGCACCCAGATCGATGTCCGCATGGCGCGCCAGGTTGGCGCACACGAACAGCRGGTCACCCAGTTCCTCCTGCAGGCGCGCCTTGTTGCCCACGATGTCACCGCGTTCGAACTCTTCGCGCAGTTCCTGCAGTTCCTCGGCCGCCTTGTCCAGTACCGGCAGCGGACCGGGCCAATCGAAACCCACCTTGGCCGCGCGCGACTGCAGCTTCACCGCCCGCTGCCATTCCGGCAGGCCACGGGAGATCCCGGCCAGCGCCGAGGTGTCCTGATCGCCCTTTGCCGCGCGCTCAGCACGCTTGATCGCGTCCCAGTTACGCATCACGCCGTCGGCATCGTCGACGCTGWCATCGGCAAACACATGCGGGTGCCGCCGCTGCATCTTGTCGCTGATCGCGCGCGCGACCTCGGCGAAGGCAAACGCACCCTGTTCTTCAGCCATGCGCGCATGGAACACGACCTGCAGCAGCAGGTCACCCAGTTCATCGCAGAGGTCGTCGAGGTCGCCCCGATCGATCGCGTCGGCCACTTCATAGGCTTCTTCGATCGTATAGGGGGCGATGGTCGCGAAGTTCTGCTCCAGATCCCAGGGACAGCCCCCCTGCGGGTCACGCAGGCGCGCCATGATGGCCAGCAGGCGCTCCAGCTCCGCGCTGGCGTTGCCGGTGGCAGGGGTATCGTGCGTGCTCATGCGTTTCTCCTGGATCAATCGGACAACCAGTCCCGCCACGGCAGGCTGGTATCGCCCAGCGCCATGAAATCGCCGTTCAACAGCGTCGGCCGGCGGTTGTAGCGGAACGGCTTGCCGGTCCGGACCGAGAGCACCGCGCCACCGGCCGCGTGCAGCACGCACTGGCCAGCAGCGGTATCCCATTCGGAGGTCGGGCCCAGCCGCGGATAGACATCCAGTCCGCCTTCGGCGATCCGGCAGAATTTCAGCGAAGAGCCCTGGACCACGGTCTCGATGTCGCCCATACGGGCCAGCAGGGCATTGGTCTCTGCTGAACGATGCGAGCGGCTGGCGGCGACGCGAAGGGGCGCAGTCGCGGGTGTACGGGTACGCAGCACGGTGTCATGTACACCCTGCCGACGATACGCCAGCTCGCCCCGCATCGCGTGCCAGACAATGCCGGTGACCGGAGACTGGACCACGCCGAAGGCCGGGGCGCCCTGGTAGATCAGCGCGATGTTGACGCTGAACTCGCCATTGCGCTTGACGAAATCGCGGGTGCCATCAAGCGGGTCGACCAGCCAGTACGCGCCCCAGTGCTGACGCTGCTCCCAGGGCACCAGCGGCGACTCTTCCGACAGGATCGGCAGGTCCGGGGTCAGCTGGCGCAGCCCCTGCTGGATCACCCGGTCGGCAGCCAGGTCAGCAGCGGTGACCGGGCTGTCGTCGTCCTTGAGTGTCACGTCGAAACCGTTGCTGTAGACCTGCATGATCGCCTGCCCGGCTTCCTGGGCAATGGCGATCGCGGTCTCGCGCAGTTCCGTGGTCAGCTTGATCATCGTGCTCCCTGCAGCCACTGGCGGGCGATGAACAGTGCCGCCAGCGAACGCCCTTCGGAAAAGTCCTCGCGCAGCATCAGCTGGTCCAGATCGGCCAGCTTCCATGGCACCACTTCCAGTTCCTCCGGCTCGTCGCCGGCCAGTTTCTCCGGGTACAGGTCGCGCGCGACCACCAGCCAGGACTGATGGCTCATGTAGGTCGGCGCCAGGGTCATCGCGCGCAGCACGTCGACCTGCCGAGCGCCGTAGCCGGCCTCTTCCTTCAACTCACGGTCGGCGGCCTGCTCCGGCGTTTCGCCGGCATCGATCCGGCCCTTGACCAGGCCAAGCTCGTAACGGTGCATGCCGGCCGCGTATTCACGCACCAGCAGCACGGTTTCTTCATCCAGCATCGGCACCACCACCACCGCGCCATGGCCGCGGCTGACCAGGCGCTCGAAGCGGCGGCGTTCACCATTTGAGAACTCCAGGTCCAGGTGCTGGCGCTGGAAGGGCCCGTTCTCCTCGTCGGTGATCCGATGGATGATCGGCAGAGGACGCCTGGCGCGGTCATCGTTCATGCGGAATCTCCGTGGCAGCCGGCGCATGCGCCGAGGCCGATAGAATGTGCAGGCAGCAACATGTTCATGAGCCCGAAATGCTAGCAGACCCAACCCCCTCTCCGCTGGTCCAGCACTGGCGGCAACGCGACCTCAAGGTCCTGTGGCACCCGTGCACGCAGATGCGAGAGCATCCGGACACGTTGCCGCTGGTGCCGATCGCCCGCGGCGAAGGCGCCTGGCTGATCGATCACGACGGCAACCGCTACCTGGATGCGGTCAGCAGCTGGTGGACCAACCTGTTCGGCCATGCCGAGCCGCGCATCGGCGGTGCCATCGCCGCCCAGGCTGGACAGCTGGAACAGGTGATGCTGGCCGGGTTCGGCCACGAGCCCGCGATCACCCTGGCTGAGCGCCTGCTGGCCCTCGCGCCGCGCCAGCCCGGCCGCGCGCCACTGGCCAAGGTGTTCTACGCCGACAACGGTTCGGCCGGCGTCGAAGTGGCGCTGAAGATGGCCTTCCAGTATTTCCAGAACCGCGGTGAGACCCGGCGCACGCGCTTCGTCTCGCTGGAAAACGGCTACCACGGCGAGACGCTGGGCGCCCTCGCACTGGCCGACATTCCGCTGTACCGCCGGGTCTATGCGCCGCTGCTGGCCGAGGGCCTGTTTGCGCCCTCGCCCGACGCCTACCTGGCCGAGCCCGGGCAGAGTGCGGCCGACCGCGCACGCCAGGCCGCCGATGGCCTGGCCACGCTGTTCGACCAGCATCCGGGCGAGATCTGCGCGGTGATCCTGGAGCCACGGCTGCAGTGTGCCGGTGGCATGCGCATGCACGATCCGGCCTATCTGCAGCGCGTACGTGAACTGTGCGATGCCCATGGTGCGTTCCTGATCGCCGATGAGATCGCCACCGGCTTCGGCCGCACCGGCACGATGTTCGCCTGCGAGCAGGCCGGGGTGATGCCGGACCTGCTGTGCCTGTCCAAGGGCCTGACCGGTGGCTTCCTGCCCTTGGCTGCGGTGCTGGCCACGCAGGCGCTGTACGACGCCTTCCTTGATGATTCGCGCGAACGTGCCTTCCTGCATTCGCACAGCTACACCGGCAACCCGCTGGCCTGCGCGGCGGCGCTGGCCACGCTGGACATCTTCGGCGAGGACGATGTGATCGCGCGCAACCGCGGCATCGCCTCGGTGATGGGCACCTTGGCCGCACCGTTCGCCGACCATCCGCACGTGGCCGATGTGCGCCAGGCCGGGATGGTGGTGGCCTTCGAACTGACCCGCAACGGCGACAAGCGCACGCCCTTCGATCCGGCGCYGCGGCTGGGGCTGCACGCCTACAAGGTGGCGCTGAAGCGCGGCGTAGTGCTGCGCCCGCTGGGCAACGTGCTGTACTGGATGCCACCGTACTGCGTGGACGACGAACAACTGGAGCTGCTGGCGCATACCACGCTGGCGGCCATCGACGAGGCGATTGCATGCGCGTGACCCGCTGCCCCATCGACCTGGCGCTGCACAGCGGCCAGACCGTGACCCTGCCGGAAGAGACGGCCAACCACTTGGTACGGGTGATGCGCCTGCGCGAGGGTGACACCTGCGTGCTGTTCAACGGCGATGGCCATGACTACACCGCGACGCTGACCATGGCCGGCAAACGCGAGGTACAGGTACGCATCGACGCGGTGCAGCCGATCGCCAACGAATCGCCGCTGACCATCACCCTGCTGCAGGGCATTGCACGCGGCGAAAAGATGGACCTGATCCTGCAGAAAGCCACCGAACTGGGGGTGAGCGCCATCGTGCCGGTGAATGCCGAGCGCACCGAAGTTAAGCTGGATGCAGCACGCGCGGAAAAACGCGTGGCGCACTGGAACAACGTCGTACAGTCGGCCTGCGGGCAGTCCGGTCGTGCGCGCATTCCGCAGGTAGGACCGCCGCAGTCGCTGGCACAGGCCAGCGCGGCGCTGCCAGACCATACGTTGCGGTTGACCCTGGACCCGCTGGGAGCGCACCGGTTGTCGACACTGCAGACGGCACCGGCCGGCGGCGTGGTGATCGCCATCGGGCCGGAAGGCGGCTGGTCACCGCGTGACCGTGAGCAGTTGGCCACCGCAGGCTTCCAGGGCCTGCAGTTGGGCCCCCGCATCCTGCGCACGGAGACCGCAGGCCTGGCCGCGATCGCGGCGTTGCAGGCAAGGCTGGGTGATCTGGGGTAAGCGACGGATCGCGCGACCACTGCGTTGACCGTTGACCGGGCATGGCCCGGCGCCAACGCATGCGCCTCACAACCTGGTAGTGCCGGCCGCTGGCCGGCAACCTCTTGATCCCATGGC
>NZ_JBFRFE010000035.1:0-13511 GCF_052114665.1 Stenotrophomonas sp. 2YAF22
CACCTGCCATCCGAGATCCGCCACGAGAAACCCTTGTGGTGGGCGCTCGGCCTGACCTCCACCTTCCTTGTCGTGGAGGTGGTCGGTGCATTCTGGACCAACAGTCTGGCACTGCTGTCCGATGCCGCGCACATGGCTACCGACACCCTGGCGCTGATGATCGCGCTGGTGGCCGTGCGGCTGAGCCGGCGCCCGCCGGACGCGCGCCGCACCTACGGTTATGCACGTCTTGAAGCACTGGGCGCGATGATCAACGGTGCAATGCTGTTTGTGGTTGCGGGCTACATCCTGTGGGAAGCCATCGGTCGCTTCCGCCAACCGCAGGAGATCGCCTCCACCGGCATGCTGGTGATTGCCGCGGTCGGCCTGGTGATCAACATGATCTCCATGCGCCTGCTGCAGGCCGGTAGCGGCGAGAGCCTCAACGTGAAGGGCGCCTACCTGGAAGTGTGGGCCGACATGCTCGGCTCGGTGGCGGTGATCGCCGGCGCGCTGCTGATCCAATGGACCGGCTGGAAGCCGATCGACCCGATCCTGGCCGTGCTGATCGGTTTGTGGGTGCTGCCGCGCACGTATGTGCTGATGCGCGAGGCCATCAACGTGCTGCTGGAAGGCGTGCCCAAGGGCATGGACGTGGCCAGGGTCCGCGACCGCCTGTCCGACCACGACGCAGTGCTGGACGTGCATGACCTGCACGTGTGGGCGCTGGCGTCCAGCACGCCGGCACTGACCGCGCACATCGTGATGCGCGAAGGCGACGACGCCGACCGCCTTCGTCGCGAACTCGGTGATCGCCTGCACGACGATTTCGGCATCGAACACGTGACCCTGCAGATCGAAGCTGACCATTGCGGTGAAGCCTGTGGCCAGCCTTCAGCGGCCAAGGACGACGATCACGCCGGGCACGATCATGCAGCTGCCGATGCGCAGGGCCATCGCGGTCACGTGCATCGCTGAAGCGGGTGTGGCGGCCGGTGCCCGGCGCTACCTCTGTTCGTCGCGCCGCGAGGCCAGCCGATCCGCCAGCCGGGTCGGCTCGGGCAGGCGATAGCCGCGCAGCGTGCGCTGCACCCAGGCCAGCGCGGTATCGGCACTGACCCGATGCCCGCCGGCGACGAACAGCGGCTTGCAGCGCAGCTTGCTGCGCAGTACCCAGCCGAGCTGCTCGCCGCCGTCCAGCAACGGCGTGTGCGCGCCGGCCTCAGGGTCGGGCTCGATGAAGCGGCCCACCAGCTTCGATTTGGCCACGCCGATGCTCGGCAGGTCGGTCACCACGCCCAGGTGTGCGGCAATGCCCAGCCGGCGCGGATGGCTGATGCCATGGCCATCGACGAACACCAGGTCCGGTGCGCGCGGCAGCAACGCCAACGCAGCCAGCAGCGCCGGCAGTTCGCGGAAGCTGAGCAGGCCCGGGATATAGGGCATCACGGTGGGGATGCGGGCGATTTCCTGCGCCACCGGCTGCAGGGTGTCCGCGTCGAGCAACACGGCCGCAGCGCGGGTGATCGCGCCGTCTTCCTCGAAGCCGACATCCAGCCCGGCCAGCCAGCGCACGGTAGCGGGCAGCCGGTCCTGCCGTTGCACGCGGGTGGCCAGCTGCTTCTGCTGTTCGCGGGCGGCGCTGACGCTGCCTTCCCAGCGCCCGGGGTCGATCAGTGTATTCATCGGCCACAGGATGACATCCACACCGCCACGGCGCGGTGAGCGGGCGCCGGGGCTACAATGGCCGCCTGCCTTTCCTCGCGTTGGAGACCCTGCAGTGACCCGTAAACTCGTACTGTTGCGCCATGGCCAGAGCCAGTGGAACCTGGACAACCGCTTCACCGGCTGGGTCGATGTCGACCTGACCGAGCAGGGGCGCCGGGAAGCGGCTGCCGCCGGCCGCCTGATGCGCGAGGAAGGCCTGCAGTTCGACGTCGCCCACACCTCCGTGCTCAAGCGCGCCATCCACACCCTGCAGGGTGCGTTGGCCGAGCTGGAGCAGGACTGGCTGCCGGTGAACAAGTCCTGGCGCCTCAACGAGCGCCACTACGGTGGCCTGCAGGGCCTGGACAAGGCCGAGACCGCCGCCAAGCATGGCGAGGACCAGGTCAAGGTGTGGCGCCGTTCGTACGACATCCCGCCGCCGGCGATGGACCTGGAAGATCCGGGCCACCCGATCCACGACCGCCGCTATGCCGGGCTGGATCGCAACGCGCTGCCGGGCACCGAATCGCTGGCCACGACGCTCGACCGCGTGCTGCCGTACTGGCACGACGCCATCGCGCCGCAGTTGAAGGATGGCAAGACCGTGCTGGTCACCGCCCACGGCAACTCGCTGCGCGCGCTGTACAAGTACCTCAACAACGTCTCGCGCGAGGAAATCCTCGAGCTGAACATCCCGACCGGCATTCCGCTGCTGTTCGAGTTGAACGACGACCTCACCGTGAAGTCGTTCCGTTACCTGGGTGACCCGGAAGCGGCACGCAAGGCCGCCGAAGCCGTGGCCAACCAGGGCAAGGCGCGGTAGATACCCACCGTTGGTGGGTATTCCCCTGCTGGGTGTGTGCGGACCAACGGTCCGCACCTACCCGGTTGCGACCACGGGCGTTCCCCCTGTGACCTTTGGCCGGTCCCCACCATCGCCGCAGCGGCTACGCTGGACGATTCGCCGTTGGAGACACGCCATGAACGTCCGTAATCTGGTCCCGCTGGGCCTGACCATCGCCATCGCCGCTTCGCTCGCCGCCTGTGGCAAGAACGAGACCGCGCCCGCTGCCGACGCCGCCAAGCCGGCGTTCGACCAGTCGCAGATCAAGACCGCGCTGATCAGCCTCAACAGCGCCGATCTGGATCCGTCCATCGCCGCGTGTACCGACCTCAACGGCTTCGTCAACAGCAAGTGGCTCAAAGCCAACCCGGTGCCGGGCGACCAGACCACCTGGGGCAGCTTCGAGATCCTGCGCGAGCGCTCGCTGGAAGTGCAGCACGCGCTGGTGCAGCAGGCCGCGGCCAGCCAGGCCAAGGCCGGCTCGGTGGAAGCCAAGATCGGTGACATCTGGAAGACCGGCAACGACGAAGCGAAGATCGAGGCTGCCGGCCTGGCGCCGCTGCAGCCGACGCTGGACAAGATCACTGCGCTGAACGACACCGCCGCCATCACCCAGTACCTGCGCGACAGCCAGGCGCAGGGCCAGGGCGTGCTGTTCTCGCTGTTCGCCAATGCCGATTACAAGGATTCGGCCAACGTCATCGCCTACGTCGGCCAGGGCGGCCTGGGCCTGCCGGAGAAGGGCTACTACTTCGACGACGCGCAGGCCAAGATTCGCGACGCCTACGTGGCCTACATCGGGCAGGTGCTGACGCTGTCCGGCGTGGACGCGGCGCAGGCTGCCGAACAGGCCAAGGCGGTGATGGCGTTCGAGACCCGCCTGGCCAAGGCCTCGATGTCGCGTATCGAAATGCGTGACCCGGCCAAGCGCTACAACCCGCTCAGCGCCGCCGATGCGGACAAGCTGACCCCGAACTTCAGCTGGACCGCGCTGTTCGACACGCTGAAGGTGCCGGCTGCACAGAAGTTCTCGCTGGCCCAGCCGGGCTTCTTCAGCGAAATGGACAAGATGCTGGCCGACGTCCCGGCCGCAACCTGGCAGTCCTACCTGCGCTTCCACACCATCGACGATGCCTCGCCGTACCTGAGCAGCCAGTTCGAGAAGGCCAACTTCGAGTTCTACGGCAAGACCCTGCGCGGCCAGCAGGAAATGCAGCCGCGCTGGAAGCGTGTGCTGGAGTCGGTGAACGGCGGCATGGGCGAAGCCTTGGGCCAGCTGTACGTGGACGCGGTATTCCCGGCCGAATCCAAGGAGGCCATGCAGCATCTGGTGCAGAACCTGTCGGTGGCGCTGAAGGCGCGCCTGGAGCAGCTGCCGTGGATGGGCGAGGAAACCAAGAAGAAGGCGCTGGAAAAGTGGGCCAGCTTCACCCCGAAGATCGGTTACCCGGACAAGTGGCGTGAGTGGACGGGTCTGCAGACCAACGGTGACAGCTATCTGGGCAACATGCAGGCAGCGCGTGCGTTCAACTACCGATACATGCTGGACAAGATCGGCAAGCCGGTGGACAAGACCGAGTGGGGCATGACCCCGCAGACCGTCAACGCCTACTACAACGCCACCAAGAACGAGATCGTGTTCCCGGCGGCGATCCTGCAGGCACCGTTCTTCGATGCCAAGGCCGATCCGGCGCTGAACTACGGTGGCATCGGTGCGGTCATCGGCCACGAGATGATGCACGGCTACGACGACTCGGGCAGCCAGTTCGCCGCCAACGGCAACTTCGACAACTGGTGGACCGACAGCGACCGCAAGGCCTTCACCGAACGAACCGACCAGCTGGTCGCGCAGTTCGACGGCTATGAATCGGTGCCGGGCGTGTTCGTGAAGGGCAAGCTGACCCTGGGCGAGAACATCGGCGATCTGGGTGGCCTGACCGTGGCCTACGATGCCCTGCAGATGGCGCTGAAGGAGAACCCGAAGGCGAACGTCGAGGTGGACGGTCACAGCCAGGACCAGCGCTTCTTCATGAACTGGGCCACCGTGTGGCGTCGCAACTTCACCGACGGTGAGCTGCGCGTGCGCCTGAACACCGATCCGCACGCACCGGCGAACTTCCGTGCCAACGGTGCGCCGTCGAACATGCCGTCCTATGCGGCTGCGTTCCAGTGCAAGGCTGGCGATGCGATGGTGCGTGCCGACGACAAGCGCGTGGTGATCTGGTAATCGATCGCATGCGGCAGTAATGCAGGAGGCCCGGCGAATTCCGGGCCTTCCTGTTTCCGCCTGCCTACATCGCCATCGGCTGCAATGAATGCGTTAGGATGCGCGCGCTGCGCACGCCCTGCACGGGGCCCAGGGACGGTCATGAGCTTCAATTTATACGAATCCAGCAACACGTTACCTGCTGCAGCGGTCGCGCCGATGCCGACGTGCGGGCACCGCCGGCCCTTTTGGCTGGCGATGACCATTGGCGCGATCACGCCCTGGGTGGGCCTGGTGGTGGTGGTGGTCTTGTTCGCGCTGACACTTGGCAGGACCCCGTACTATCTCGTCCGGCTGGCTGCATCACTTCACGAAGTGATGGTGTCGATGGCATTCGCGGTAGTGCTCTGCGGGCCCTGGATCGGGCTGCTTCGCTGGCGCCGACGCCTGAGCTGGGTATCGGTCTGCGTTGGCGCTACGCTGATCGGCGGCATCATGCTGATGCTGCGGGCCGCCTGGCCGCCGGAAGATGGCTACCTGGAGATTCTGCTGATGGACCTTGGTTGGGGGCTCATCTTCTGCTTCCCGGTCGGCGGCTTCTTTGGATTGCTGAGCGGGATTGGCTTCAGTGCGGTTGCTGGGATTCCATTGAGGTCCCGCGCCCGCGCCAAAAGTACCTAGAGAGGCCCGCAGGCAGTCTCCGCGGTGTGCAACTCAGAGCAGCGCCGGCTCGTTCCTGAGCATGCCGTGGAAACGCTGCAGCACGTAGGGATCGATCAGGCCACCGGCCTGCTCATCGAGGATCCGCAGCACCGTCTCGTGCTCCATCGCCGCGCGGTAAGGGCGCACGCTGGTCATTGCATCGTAGGCATCGGCAATGGTGACGATGCGGGCGCCCAGCGGAATGGCCTCGCCGTGCAGGCCATCGGGATAGCCGCTGCCGTCGAACGCTTCATGGTGCGCGCGGATCAGGCGAGCGACCGGTGCCGCATCGCTGCGACCGGTGGCCAGGAAAATGTGCTCGCCGCGCACCGGGTGCTCGCGCATGATCGCGCGCTCTTCGTCGCTGTGCCGGCGCGGGCTCAGCAGTACCTCGTCGGGGATGCCGATCTTGCCGATGTCGTGGAAGCGCGCGGCCAGGCCGACCTGCGCACAGGCGTCCTCATCCAGGTCGCAGTGCAGGGCAAGGTGCTGCGCAAGAAGGCCCACGCGGTCACAGTGGTGGCGGGTATAGGCATCACGCATCTGCAGCGACATCGACAGGGCGTCGATCAGGCAGGCCTGCGCGTGCAGGAGGTCGGGAGGTCTGGGCTGGGGCATCGGAACTGGCGGCGCGACGAAGCTGCGCAGGAAACGGAAAGGCCCGCGAGAGCGGGCCGGGGCGGCGCATAGGGTACCCGCATCAGTGTCACGCGGGGGGCATCGACGGTCCCGCGTGGGGCTGTGCGTTCAGTCGCATGCAGCATTTGGCCCCGGCCGCATCGGCAACCGGGGCGGCGTGGCTCAGCCGGTGGTCTGCAGGTGGATGCGATGGGCTTTGGCGAAGGCGTCCTGCGCGTCGCTCAGGGTCTGCATGTCTTCGTCCATTCTGGTCACGGCCTCATCCAGGGTCTCCAGCAGCGGGGCGACCTGTTCTTCGCTATAGCCATCGGGCAGGGCAGCCAGCTGTTCCATCACCGCGAACATCTGTTCGGTGCTCTTCAGGGAATCGAGCAGGTTCTGGTGCAGTGCATCGGCGTCCTTGCCATGGGTGAACTGCTGGACGAAGACCAGCCGGTCGGCGATTTCCTTGTGCGCGTTCTTCAGGCCGAAGCGATGCTGCTGCATGCTCTTGCCGTCCTGCAGCGACGCATGGAAGGACTCGCCGTTCGGGCCGTTGGTCCATTGCTCGACCATGCTGACCGTGCCGTTCCAGCTGGCGACATTCTCGTGCAGGTAATCGCGGTTGCTCATGCCGCTGTGGCAGGCGGCCAGCAGGCCCAGGCTGGTGGCGAGCAGAAGGGGGGCGAAACGATTCACGGCAACACTCCTTGTCGCGGGCGCAGGAAACGGAAAGGGCGCCGGTCTGCCGCCCGCGGCGGACCGGAACCTTGGATATCGATCAACGCAGGGCCAGGGTCAGCAGCAGCGCGCGTGCGGCGTTGAAGCGGTCTTCGGGCAGTGGCAGCGGATGCTTGACGCGCAGCTTGTCCGGACCGTCCATGGCATAGAGGTTCGGTTGTTTCTGGATCAGCTGGATCACCGCCATCGGGTCGATGTTCGGCTTGGATTCGAACACGATGCGGCCACCGTTCTCGCCCAGGTCCAGCTTGCGGATGCCCAGCGTGCTGGCCTGCAGCTTCAGCTCGGCAATGGCGAACAGGTTCTTGGCCGCATCCGGCAGCAGGCCGAAGCGGTCGATCATCTCCACCTGCAGCTCGCGCAGCGCATCGCTGTCGCGCGCGCTGGAAATGCGCTTGTACAGCGTCAGGCGGGTGTGCACATCCGGCAGGTAGTCGTCCGGAATCAGCGCCGGCACGTGCAGCTCGACCTCGGCACCCCGCGCTTCTTCGCCGGCATCGATGTCGGGCAGATGGCCCTGCTTGATGCTGCGCACTGCGCGTTCCAGCAGCTCGGTGTACAGGCTGAAGCCCACTTCGGCCATCTGCCCGCTCTGGTCCTCGCCCAGCAGTTCGCCGGCGCCGCGGATCTCCAGATCGTGGGTGGCCAGGGTGAAGCCGGCACCCAGTTCGTCCATCGAGGCGATCGCTTCCAGGCGCTTTTCCGCATCCGGCGTGATCGAGCGACGGTCGGGCACGACCAGGTAGGCATAGGCGCGGTGGTGCGATCGACCGACGCGGCCACGCAGCTGGTGCAGCTGGGCCAGGCCGAAGCGGTCGGCACGGTTGATGATGATGGTGTTGGCGTTGGGGATGTCGATGCCCGATTCGATGATCGTGGTCGACAGCAGCACGTTGAAGCGCTGCTTCTGGAAGTCCAGCATCACCTTTTCCAGCTCGCGCTCGGGCATCTGCCCATGGGCGATGCCGATGCGCGCTTCGGGCACCAGCTCGGACAGCTCGCGCTGCATGCGGCCGATGCTCTCCACGTCGTTGTGCAGGAAATACAGCTGGCCACCGCGCGCCAGCTCGCGCTGGAACGCTTCGCGCAGCAGCGCGTTATCCCACTGGGTGATGAAGGTCTGCACCGCCAGCCGGTTCGGCGGCGGGGTGGCGATGATCGACAGGTCGCGCAGGCCGGCCATGGCCATGTTCAGCGTGCGCGGAATCGGCGTGGCGGTCAGGGTCAGCAGGTGCACGTTGGCGCGCAGTGCCTTCAGCGCCTCCTTCTGGCGCACGCCGAAGCGCTGCTCCTCGTCGACGACGACCATGCCCAGGTCCTTGAACTTCACGTCCGGCTGCAGCAGGCGATGGGTACCGACGATGACGTCGATGGTGCCGGCCGCGACCTTCTCCAGCTCGGCCTTGATCTCTTTGGTGCTCTTGAAGCGCGACAATACTTCGACCTTCATCGGATAGTCGGCGAAGCGGTCGCGGAAATTGCGGTAATGCTGTTCGGCCAGCAGCGTGGTCGGCACCAGCACCGCCACCTGCTTGCCGGCGCTGGCGGCAGCAAATGCGGCACGCACCGCGACTTCGGTCTTGCCGAAACCCACGTCGCCGCAGACTACGCGGTCCATCGGCTGGCTGCTGGCCAGGTCACGCAGGGTGGCGTCGATGGCGGCCAGCTGGTCCGGGGTTTCCTCGAACGGGAAACCAGCGGCGAACGGCTCGTACATCGCGCGGTCCACCTGCAGTGCCAGTCCGGCACGCGCCTGGCGGCGGGCCTGGATCTCCAGCAGCTCGGCGGCCACATCGCGCACCTTCTCGGCGGCCTTGCGCTTGGCCTTGCTCCACTGCTCGCCACCCAGTGAATGCAGTGGCGCGGTTTCGGCGGAGGCGCCGGAATAGCGGCTGATCAGGTGCAGCTGTGCGACCGGCACGTACAGGCGGTCGCCCTTGGCGTACTCGATTTCGAGGAACTCGCCGGGCATGCCGCCGACGTCCATCGCGATCAGTCCGCGGTAGCGGCCGACGCCATGGTCCTCGTGCACGATCGGCGCGCCTTCGGTCAGCTCGCCCAGATCGCGGATGATCGCTTCCGGCTCTCGTCCGGCGCGGCGCGTGCGACGGGTGCTGCCGGCGCGCTCGGGGAACAGCTGGCGCTCGGTCAGCACCGCGATGTGCGGCGCATCCAGGGCGAAGCCGTCTTCCAGCGGCGCCACGGCAATGGCGAAGCGCTCGTCGCTGGCCAGGAAGGACAGCAGGTCGGCCACCACCGGTGGCTTCAGCTCGGCGGCCTGCAGCACTTCCAGCAAGGCCTCGCGACGGCCGGGCGAATCGGCGGCGATCAGTACGCGGCCAGGGTAATGGCCGAGGAAGGATTTCAGCGCGTCACCCGCCGGTGCCTCGCGCGCGGCCACCGGCAGCGGCGGCAACGGCTGGTCGCCCAGCGCATGCGCCTCGGCGATGCGGGCGTGATCGGCAGCCCATACCTCGATGCGCGGTGCGTCGTTCAAACGCTCGCGCAGCAGGTCCGGCGACAGGTACAGCGCCGACGGTGGCAGCAGCGGTCGTTCCACATCATGGCGGCGTTGCTCGTAGCGCTCACCGGTCTGTGTCCAGAAGGTCTCTGCCGCTTCAGCGGCACCGACACAGACCACCGGCAGGCTGCCGGCAGGCAGGTAGTCGAACAGGGTGGCGGTGCGCTCGAAGAACAGCGGCAGGTAGTACTCGATGCCGGCCGGGGCCAGGCCCGATTTCAGGTCCTGGTACAGCGAACTGCGTCGGGTATCGACGTCGAAGCGCTCGCGCAGGGTCRCCAGCACCCGGGCGATGCTGGCGTCGTCCATCGGTACTTCGCGGCCGGGCAGCATGTGCACCGCCTCGACCTTGTCCAGCGAGCGCTGGCTTTCCGGATCGAACGCACGAATTGAATCGATGTCCTCGTCCAGCAGTTCCACCCGCAGCGGCTCGTCGGCGCCCATCGGGTAGACGTCAAGCAGGCCGCCACGCACGGCGAAATCACCCGGGTCCATCACCTGCGGCACGTTGCGGTAGCCGGCGCTTTCCAGGCGACGCTTCTCCGCTTCCAGGTCCAGGCGCTGGCCGACTTCAAGATTGAAGCTGCCGCCGATGACATAGCTGCGGGGAGCCAGCTGCTGCAGCAGGGTCTGCACCGGCACCA
This sequence comes from Stenotrophomonas sp. 2YAF22, assembly GCF_052114665.1. Classification (NCBI taxonomy): domain Bacteria; kingdom Pseudomonadati; phylum Pseudomonadota; class Gammaproteobacteria; order Lysobacterales; family Lysobacteraceae; genus Stenotrophomonas; species Stenotrophomonas sp. 2YAF22. The sequence goes on from NZ_JBFRFE010000035.1 coordinate 9,963, forward strand.
CCACCAGGCCGCGCTTCAGCGTGGGCAGGCGGTGCAGGGCCGACAGACGCTGCGAAATGATGTCCGGGTGCGGGCTGAAGCGATCGTAGGGCAGCGTCTCCCAGTCCGGGAACGCCACCACCGGCAGGCTCGGGTCGCCTCCCAGAAGGGTATGCAGATCCGCTTCGATCTGGTTGGCACCGTGGTTGTCACGGGCCACCACCAGTATCGGGGCGTCATGCGTGCGCGCTGCCTGGGCCAGATACCAGGCCAGGGCAGTGGGCGAGGCGGGGGCGCGCCACCAGGCGCGAAGCTGGCCGGCACGTGGCAGCGGCGGGGCGGGGTATTGAGTACGCGACATGAACCGCGGATTTTAGCAGAAGCCCGATCGAAGCCCGCTGGGTAGTGCCGGCCGCTGGCCGGCAGCTCATGATGCTGCGGGGAATCGGTGGAGCCGGCCACAGTAGCCGGCACTACCGGAACGCGTGCCGGGCAGGGCCCGGCGCTGCCGTCAGTTGTCCAGTTCCAGCACCATCCGCACCAGGCCTTCGGCCCCGTTCGGATGGGGGACCGGCTTGAAGCCCAGCGAGGCGGCCAGCTGCTTCATCGGCTCGTTCTCGGCGGCGACATCGCCATACAGGCGGTCCAGGTACTTGCCGCGGCCCCATTTCACCAGCTTGCGCATCAGCTGGCGGCCCAGGCCCTGGCCGATCAGGAAGCGGCTGATCAGGATCGCGTACTCGGCTTCGCGGGTACCGGGGATGATCGAGGCACGGGCCACCGCGCCGACCACGGCCTCACCGGCCGGCAGCGACTCGGCGGCGACCAGGGTGATCTCGGTCTTCGGGTTGGGATGGGTCAGGCGCTGGGTGGTTTCCGGCGACAGCTCGGTCACCGACTGCAGGAAGCGGTCGCGGATTTCTTCCGGCCCGAACAGGCTGAAGGCGGCCTGCAGCGGCGCGCCATCTTCCGGGCGGATGGGGCGGATCAGCAGCTCGTGGCCGCTGGGAGCCTTGAAGATCTCATGCCAGGGCGGCATGCGGTTGCGAGTGGCCATACCGGGTGATTCCTTGGTGGTCCATCGATTGTGTCATCACCGGGGCTGCATTCCGTGAACGAAAGGCTCACGGTCGTACAGCCTCGTGAAGGCCCTTATTCGGCCGTCTTCAGCCAGTCCAGGCGGGTGCTGGCGCCAGGCTCGCCCAGATGCTGGCGCAGGGCCGGCAGGGCCGGGCCGACCACGCGGTCGAACTGCCAGGGAGCATTGAGCACCAGCATGCCGCTGCCGTTGAGGCGCAGCGGGGAGTCGTCCGGGCGGACCAGGAACTCGATGGTCATCGCCGACTTCACCGGCAGTGCGGTGGCCTTGCGCAGGAAATGCAGGATGGTGCGGCGCTGCTTGATCGGGAACCAGACCGCACAGGTGGCCTGCGGCCAGCGCGCCAGGGTCTCGGCCAGCGCGGCAAGGATCGCCTGGTACTCGGCATCCTGGGCTTCGTAGGGCGGGTCGATCAGGACCAGGCCGCGGCCGATCTTGGCACCGTTGGACTTGGGCGGCAGCAGCGAGCGCAGCAGCGCATAGCCGTCACCGGGGTGCACGCCGACGCGGCTGTCATGGGCGAACAGGGTCTTCAGCGACGCGGCTTCGTCCTCCTGCAGCTCGCACACCGCCATGCGGTCCTGCGGGCGCATGGCCTGCGCGCTGAGCAGCGGCGAGCCGGGGTAGGCGATCATCGCGCCGACCGGATTGTCGGCCTGCACCGCCTTGAGGTAGCGCTCGACCACCTCCGGCAGCTTGGGCTGGGCCATCAGCCGCATGACCCCGGATTCGGCTTCCAGGGTCTTGCGGCTTTCTTCGCTGGCCAGCAGGTAACGGCCGGCACCGCCGTGGGTGTCGAGCACGAAGAACGGGCTGTCCTTGCGCTTGAAGCTGTCGATCAGGGCCAGCTGCACGATGTGCTTGAGGACATCGGCGTGGTTGCCGGCGTGGAAGGCGTGGCGATAGTTCATGGGCGGCAGTGTACGGGGCAAGGGCCGCAGCGGCTATGCTGCGCGCCATGACAGCCCCTGTTACCCATGTCCTGGTGGTCGAAGACGAAGCGGCCATCGCCGAAACCGTGCTCTATGCGCTGCGCAGCGAAGGCTATGCCGCCAGCCATTGCCTGCTGGGCGGGCAGGCGCTGCAGCAGCTGCAGGCCGGCGATATCGACCTGGTGGTGCTGGATGTCGGCCTGCCGGACCTCAGTGGTTTCGAGGTCTGCCGCCGGCTGCGGGCCCTGCCGGGGCCGGTGGCGCAGGTGCCGGTGATCTTCCTGACCGCCCGCAACGACGAACTCGACCGCGTACTGGGCCTGGAGCTGGGGGCGGACGACTACATGGCCAAGCCGTTCTCGCCGCGCGAGCTGGTGGCGCGGGTGCGTGCCCGGCTGCGGCGTGCCACGCCCGTTCCGGCCGCCCCGGGCGCCGAGACCGGCTGGCAGGAACACGGTGCCTTCGCCATCGACCGCGAAGGCCGCCGCATCCGCTTCCAGGGAAACGCGCTGGATCTGACCCGTTATGAATATGCGTTGCTGGAAGCGCTGCTGCAGCGCCCCGGCGCGATCCTCAGCCGTGCCCAGTTGATGGACCGTGGCTGGGACAGCGCCGCCGACAGTGCCGACCGCACCGTCGACACCCACGTCAAGACGCTGCGCGCCAAGCTGCGTGCGGCCGGCGCCAGCGGTGAGCCGATCCGCACCCATCGCGGCCTCGGCTACGCCCTGGAGGTCTGACGCGTGCGTCTGGTCCTGAAACTGTTCCTGGGGTTCTTCCTGATCGTTGGCATCGCCGCGTTCTTCGTGATGCGCGTGTTCGTCAACGAAGTGAAGCCGGGCGTGCGCCAGGCGATGGAATCGACCCTGGTGGATGCGGCCAACGTGCTGGCGGAGATGGCCGCCGCCGACGTCAAGGCCGGCACCATCCGCAACGGCACTTTCACCCGCAACCTGGCCAAGGCCCGGCAGCGCGACCTGAAGGCGATGGTCTGGCGCTTCCCCAAGCGTGCGCTGGACTACCGGGTGACGATCACCGACGCCAAGGGCATCGTGATCTACGATTCGCTGGGCCGCGACGTGGGCCGCGACAATTCGCGCTGGAACGATGTCTATCGCACCCTGCGCGGCGAATACGGTGCGCGCTCCAGCCCGGAAACGCCGGGCGATGACAGCAATACGGTGATGCACGTGGCCGCGCCGGTGTACGACCCGGTCGATGGCAGCACCTTGATCGGCGTGCTCAGCCTGGCCCAGCCCAACCGCAGCATCGATCCGTTCATTGCCGCCAGCCAGCGCGCCATCATCGAGCGCGGTGCGTGGCTGATCGGCCTGTCGGCGCTGGTGGGCGTGCTGGTGACGATGTGGCTGACCAACGGCCTGGGCCAGCTCAGCCGCTATGCGCGCGCGGTCAGCGCCGGTGAACCGGTGCCGCCGCCGAAGCGGCGCAGCGACGAGATCGGCGATCTTGGCCAGGCGCTGGAGACCATGCGGCGCAAGCTGGAAGGCAAAGCGTACGTCGAGCAGTACGTGCAATCGC
>NZ_JBFRFE010000036.1:0-13373 GCF_052114665.1 Stenotrophomonas sp. 2YAF22
GTTCAACTGGCTCTGCCGCACCCGTGCCAGTGACAGTTCCGCGTCGCGCCGGGTCTGCTGGGCTTCCAGCCAGGTGCGCAGATCGGTGGCGCCCACGTGATAGCGCACTTCCTGCGCGCGCTCCACTTCCACCGCTTCATMGTAGGACGCTTGCGATGCGGTCACCTGGCGCAGCAGCTGCTCGCGTGCGGACAAGGCGTTGTCCACCTCCGACAGCGCGGTGTACAGCGTCTTGCGGAAGTTGGTGGCGGCGATCTGGTAGTTGGTGCCGGCCACGTCCGTATCCAGCTGCGCGCGCTGCAGGTTGAGGAAGGGCAGCGACAGCCCGGCTCCCAGCGTCGCCACCGGATTGCGCAGCACATCGCCCAGCGAGGTGGCGCTGGAACCCAGGCTGCCGGTAAGACTCAGTGCCGGGTAGTACTGGGTGGCGGTTACCCGGATCGTCTTCAGGCTGTTGCGCAGCCGCAGTTCGGCCGCGCGCAGGTCGGGCCGCCGGCCGAGCAGGTCGGCGGGCAGGCCTTCGGCAATGCTCGGGCTCTGCGCCTCCAGCAGGTTCTGCGGTTCGTCCTGCTGTGGCCACGGCGTGCCATCCAGCAGCACGGTCAGCGCGTTGCGCACTTCCACCCGCTGTTGTTCCAGCGCGCTCTGCGCCGAACGCTGCGACTGCAGGTTCTGCAGTGCCTGGCGTACTTCCAGGCGCGAAACCGCACCGGCATCGAAGCGCGCCTGCACCAGTTCGTGCGTGCGCTGCAGCCGCTCAAGGTTGGCTTGGCCGGTGGCGATGGACTGGTTGAGGTAGGCCAGTGCCCAGTACTGGTTGATGACATCGCCGATCACCAGCAGGGCGGTGTTCTGCCGGTCTTCTTCGCTGGCGTTGGCCTCCCAGCGGGCGATGTCGCGCTGGGTGCGCAGGCGGCCCCACAGATCGATCTCCCACCCCAGCGACACGCCGGTGGAATAGCTGCGGCGCCAGTCGTCGGCCTGGTCGGTGGCGCGGCTGCCGCTTCCGCTCACGCCGGACGACGAAGGCTGCGGCCACAGCGCGTTGCTGGCCAGCCCGGCCTGCAGGCGTGCACGTTGCACCGCCAAGCCGGCCGCACCGAGGTCGCTGTTGGCGGCAAGCGCCTGCGCGACGAGGCGGTCGAGGCGCTCGTCGCCGAAGCCGGTCCACCAGTTGTCCTGGCGGACGTCACGGGCCGGGGTATCCAGGCCGCTGCGCGGGTCGTCGGCCGGCGCGTTGAGGGTCGCATCGCCACGACCATAGGTGGCGGCAACGCTGGGGTCTTCGACCGGATAGCGGCCTACGGAAGCGCAGGCGGAGAGTGCAAGCAGCACGGCGCCGGACAGCAGCAGGCGCGAGGGAGCGGGGAAGGGCAATCGGGTCATCATCTTCATTCGCGGGCCAGGGCCTCCACCGGGTCGAGCTGGGCGGCACTGCGTGCCGGCAGGAAGCCGAACGCCACGCCGATCAGGGTCGAGCAGGCGAAGGCGGCAATGATGGAAGCGGTGGAGAACAGCACCTGGAAATCACTGGCGAACCGGCCGATCAACACGCCCATCAGCAGTGCCAGGCCGATGCCGAGCAATCCGCCGAGCAGGCATACCAGCACCGCTTCGATCAGGAACTGCTGGCGGATGTCGCTCTGCCGCGCCCCCACCGCCATGCGCACGCCGATCTCGCGGGTGCGCTCGGTCACCGAGACCAGCATGATGTTCATCACGCCGATGCCACCGACCAGCAGCGCGATGGCGGCAATGGCGCCGATCAGCAGGGTCATCGTGCGCGTGGTCTGTTCGATGGTGTCGCGGATCTCGGCGCTGTTGCTGAGGAAAAAGTCCTCGGTGCCGTGGCGCATGGTCAGCAGCCGGGTGATCGCTTCCTGTGCCGCATCCATCGGCGTTTCATCGTTCACCCGCACGGTGATGCTGGAAACGTGGCTCTGCCCGAGCATGCGCGACATCACCGTGGTGTAGGGCACGAACACGCTCAGGCTGGTGCTGCCGCCGAAACCGAAGCTCTGCTTCTTGGCCACGCCGACCACGCGCACCGGCACGTTGCCAAGCAGGATCACCTGGCCGATCGGGTCGCTGTCGGGGAAGAACTGGGTCCGGGTGTTCTCATCGATCACCGCCACCTGGCCCAGCCCTTTCACCGCGTCGGTGTCGAAGAAGCTGCCGCTGAGCAGGCTCACGCCCTTCACCCGGAAGTACTGCTCGCCGACGCCGCTGATCTGCGCGGTGGCCGACTGGTTGCGGTAGCGCGCGGTGACCGAACTGGACACGCTGGGGGTGGCGCTGTCGACGTAGCTCTGCCGCGACAGGGCATCGGCATCGCTGGCCTTGAGGGTCTGCACCCGCGCCGAACGCATGTCGCCGAAGCCGCGACCGGGGTAGACGTCGATGGTGTTGGTACCCAGCGCGCTGATGTTCTGCAGGATCTGCTGCTGCGAACCGTTGCCCAGTGCCACCACCGAGACCACCGAAGCGATGCCGATGATGATGCCGAGCATGGTCAGGAAGGTGCGCAGGCGATGGGCGTTCATCGCCAGCAGGGCCATCCGGAACGCTTCGGTGAAGCGGTCGCGGGCGGCCTGCCAGCTGCTGCCATGGGCCACGCCAGCGCTCGGCTCGCGTTGCGCACGGTAGCTGGGCGCGGCCGGATTGGCACGGTCGGCGATGATCTCGCCGTCGCGGATCTCGATGATGCGCTGTGCGTGCTCGGCCACGCTCATGTCGTGGGTGACGATGATGATGGTGTGGCCTTCGGCATGCAGTTCGCCGAGGATGGCCATCACCTCTTCGCCGGATTTCGTGTCCAGGGCGCCGGTCGGTTCGTCGGCCAGGATCACCTCGCCACCGTTCATCAACGCGCGCGCGATCGACACGCGCTGCTGCTGGCCACCGGACAGCTGCCCGGGTTTGTGGTGCATGCGGTCGGCCAGGCCCAGCCGCTGCAGCAGCTGCTCGGCACGCGCGGTGCGCACCGGGCCGGGGCTGCCGGCATAGACCGCCGGCACGGCCACATTGCCGCGTGCGTCGAGATCGCCCAGCAGGTGGTAGCGCTGGAAGATGAAACCGAAGTGCTCGCGGCGCAGCTCGGCCAGCTCGTCAGGCGCCATTTTTCCGGTCTCGCGGCCCGCCACCTGGTAGCTGCCACGGGTAGGGCGGTCCAGGCAGCCCAGGATGTTCATCAACGTGGACTTGCCCGAACCGGACTGGCCGACGATCGCCACCATCTCGCCGGCATGGATGTCCAGGTTGACGTCGCGCAGCACGGCGATGACATCCTCGCCGGCAGGGAATTCGCGTCGCAGGTCGCGCAGGCGCAGCAGTGGCGCCGTCATGCTCATCGGCGCCCCATGCCCGGGCCGCCGACCCGCATCTGCATGCCGCCACGGTTGCCGCCGCCCGCGGCTGCCGCAGCGCCGCCTTCGCCGACCACCACGCGCTCGCCTTCCTTCAGGCCGGACAGGACCTCGACGTTGGCGCCGTTGTTGATGCCGACCTTGATCTTGCGCGGCTGCGGTTGGCCCTTGTCATCGACCACCCGCACGATGCGCTCGCCATCGCGCGACTTCGGTCCCAGTGCCACGGCCGGCACCATCAGCACGCCCTTGGCCTGCTTGAGCAGCACCGATACCTGTGCGGTCATGTCGATGCGCAGGGTGCCATCGGGGTTTTCGACGTCGAACAACGCGTTGTAGTAGACCGCGCTGCTGGAGCTGGAACTGGACGAGCTGCTGGAACTGGACGAGCTTTCGTTGGCGATCGATGCCGGTGCCGGATTGATCTGCCGCAGCGTGGCGTGGTACTTGCGGTCCGGGTCGCCCAGCGTGGTGAAGTACACCGGCATGCCGGCCTTGATCTTGACCACGTCGGCCTCGGACACCTCGGCATTGACGGTCACCACGTCCAGCCGTGCCAGCATCACGATGGTCGGCGCGGTCTGGTTGGCGTTCACCGTGCGGCCTTCCTCGGCCACCACCGCCACCACGGTGCCGTCCATCGGCGCGACGATGCGGGTATAGGCCAGGTTGGCACGGGCAGTGCCCAGCTCGGTTTCGCGGCCCTTGATCTGCGCCTCGTAGGACTGCAGCTGCGCACGCGCGGTCTTCAGCTGGGCCTCGGCGGCGTCGTATTCCTGGCGCGAGGTGGCTTCGGCAGCCAGCATCTGCTGCTGGCGTGCGAACTCCAGTTCGGCCTGGCGCAGGGTGGCCTGCTGCACTGCGCGCTGCGCAGTCACCTGGTCCAGCGAGGCCTGCGCGTTGAGCACCTGGTTCTGCTGGGTGGTGGCGTCGATCTCGGCGATCAGGTCGCCTTCCTTCACCGTATCGCCCAGCTGCACCTTCAGCGACTTGATCTGGCCGGAGGCCTGCGCACCGACGCTGACCAGCTTGTAGGCGTCGATCACGCCGGTGGCTTCCACCGTCTGCTCGATGTCGCCGCGGCTGACCGGGGTGGTCGCCAGCGCCGGTGCGGCAGGCTTGCGCAGCAGCCACCAGGCGGATACAGCGGCGATCAGGACAATCAGGGCGACCAACATCAGGCGACCCTTGCGGGTCGCGGGCAACAGGCGGGAGATCACGTGGCGGCTTCACTCTGGGGGCCGCAGCGGCGGCGTTGGTGGGCATTGTGAAGATCGAGCGATGCTGCGCTCAATCCTCGGGGTGTGTCTCTATGTAACACTGTCGCCGAGACTGCGTATCAGCAGGTATCCCGCATTGCGGGGGATACAGTGGTACGTATTGGCCTGGATGCGGTTCAGCTGCCGACACGGGATGATTCGCGACATGGAGACTGAAAACCCGATGCACCGTTTGCTGATCGTCGATGACGACAACGATATCCGCACCCTGCTGGCCGAGCAGCTCGGCCGCGCTGGCTACCAGGTCAGCACCGCCGCCGATGGCACCAGCATGCGCCAGCTGCTGGAACGCGAGCACGTGGACCTGATCGTGCTCGACCTCAACCTGCCACGCGAAGATGGCCTGACCCTGTGCCGCGACCTTCGCGCGCGCTCGAACACGCCGGTGATCATGCTCACCGCGCGCGCCGAGCCGATCGACCGTGTGCTCGGCCTGGAAATGGGTGCAGACGACTACCTGGCCAAGCCGTTCGAACCGCGCGAACTGCTGGCACGCATCCGCAACGTGCTGCGCCGTACCGAAGCGCTGCCGGCCAACCTGGAACCGCTGGCGGTGCGCCGTGCGCGTTTCTCGCGCTGGATCTTCGACCTGGAGCATCGCCACCTGGTCGACCCTGACGGGCGCGTGGTGGTGCTGTCCGGCGCCGAGTTCCGCCTGCTGCGGGTGTTCATCGCCCATGCCAACAAGGTGCTCTCGCGCGAGCAGCTGGTGGCCCTCAGCAGCGGCCGCAACTATGAAGCGCAGGACCGGGCGATCGACCTGCAGGTCAGCCGGCTGCGCAACAAGCTGGCCGACGATGGTGGCCCCGACGGCCTGATCAAGACCGTGCGCAACGAAGGCTACGTGCTGGCCTCGGCCGTCAACTTGGAATAAGCCGCGATGAAGCGCCTGCGCCACTTCCTGTCCTCGATGGTCGGACGGCTGTTCGTGATCCTGCTGCTGGGCATGAGCGTGGCCGCGATCGGCGCGACCATGCTGGCCAGTTCCAAGCGGCAGCAGGAATTCGAGCGGCAGAACCTGAACCGCATCGCCGACCGCCTGCAGGGCTACATCAACCTGCTCGACGGCAACCCGGAGCTGCGCGAGAGGCTGCTGGAGATCGGTGGCCCCAGCGTGCGGGCACTGCAGCCCGGCGCGCGCATCGGGCGGGCCGACAAGGCGCTGATGGAAGTACTGGAAGACCGACCGGGCCCGGTGTCGCGGGCGCATGTGCACTTCACCTCGTTCCGTTCGTGCATTCCCAAGCTGCAGGACCTGCTGCCGCCACCGCCGCCGGGCCACCGCAAGCCGCCACACGAACGCGATCCCACCTTCATCCCGCCCAAGTGCCGGGCGGTGGACGTGGTGCTCAACGACGGCACGTTGCTGAAGCTCGCCCTGGATTCGCCGGCGATCGCGCACAACGGCATCCTTGCCGTGGACCCGCTGTTCCTGACCCTGCTGGTACTGGCCATTGCCGTGCTGGCCTACGTGGTTGCACGCATGGCCAGTGCGCCGCTGCAGGAGCTGGCGGCCGCCGCCGAGGACCTGGGCGATGACCTGCAGCGGGCACCCTTGCCGCTGCGCGGGCCGCGTGAAGTGCAGCGCGCCGCCGAAGCCTTCAATGCCATGCAGCATCGGCTGCAGCGCCACCTGGCCGAACGTACGCAGATGCTGGCGGCGATCACCCACGACCTGCAGACGCCGCTGACCCGGCTGCGCCTGCGCCTGGAAAACGTGACCGACGAGACGCTGCGCGAGCGCCTGATCGGCGACCTGGCTGCGATGCAGGCACTGGTACGCGAGGGGCTGGAACTGGCCCGGAGTGCGGAGAGTGCCGAACAGCGTGCCGCGCTGGATCTGGATTCACTGCTGGAGAGCATCGTCGAGGACACCGCCGAGGACGGCGCCGACGTTGTCTTTGAAGGCCGCAGCGGCGCGGTGCTGATGCTGCGCCCGCTGGCGATGCATCGCTTGTTCTCCAACCTGGTGGACAACGCGGTGATGTATGCGCAACGCGCCCGGGTACGTGTCGAGCGCGGCGAGGGCACGATCACGGTGGTCATCGCCGATGATGGCCCCGGGCTGGCCGATGACCAGCTGGAAGCGGTGTTCGACCCGTTCGTGCGCGTGGAGACATCCCGTTCGCGCGAGACCGGCGGTGCCGGCCTGGGCCTGACCATCGCCCGCGCGCTGGCCGAGAAGGACGGGGGCCGACTGTGGTTGCGCAACCGCCCCGAAGGTGGGCTGGAAGCGGTGGTGCAGTGGTCGACCAGCGCCGAGGCGCGGTAGCGGCATTGATCCCGGACCCGGCCCGGTTGCGCCGGGCTGCCCGGGCGCGGTGACGCCGGTGACAGGGTTTGCCCTATCATCTGCGTACTTCCCCATTCTTCGTCCGATGAGCCTGCCTGTTCCTGCCGGCATGCCGCCCTGCGCGGTGCGGCTGTCCCTGTTCGCGTCTGCTGCCGCCACCGGCATCCGCAGCTGGCCGCCGCCGCTGCGCTGATGGGCGGGCAGGGGGCGGGCAGGCGCCGGGCGGGGCGCCACGCGGAGAACATCGGTCGCCTGCTGCGGGTGGGTATGCTGTGGCTGCTGCTGGCGATTGCCACGCCACTGGCCGCGCAGAGTGGCGCGCCGCCGTTGCGCGACTACGCCATCGACGTGTGGACCTCGCGCAATGGTCTGCCGCACAACTCGCTGCGCGACATCGCGCAGACCCCGGAAGGCCACCTGTGGTTCGCCACTTGGGAAGGCCTGGTGCGCTACAACGGCCTGGATTTCACCGTGTTCGACCGCAGCACCCGGCCGGGGCTGCGCGACAACGGCATCGGCGCGCTGCTGGTCGACCCGCAGGGCGGTCTGTGGATCAGCGATTCGCGCGGCAATGTCAGCCACCGCGGCAGCGACGGCCAGTGGCGGGTCTGGGAACATCAACCGGATACGCCGCAGGTGCTGATCCAGTCCATGCAGATGGACAGCCAAGGGCGCCTGTGGCTGTTGTACGAGGGCAAGGGCATCGGCTATCTGACCCCGGACAAGGGCATCGTCTACCAGCGCCCGCCGCCGGACCTGCCGCTGGCGATGAGTTTCACCAAGATGGCGGTCGATGCGCAGGACCGGGTCTGGATCGGCACCCTCGACGGCCTGGTGCTGCGCGACAATGACGGCGTACTGCAGCGCGCGCCAGCGGCGTGGGGCGTGGACAAGGGCCTGTCGTGGCCCTATCGCGCGCCCGATGGGGCGCTGTGGATCGTCGCGGGCGAGCGCCTGTACCGGGAGGAGGACGATCGCCTGGTGCTGGTGCACCGGCTGCCTGGCCAGTTGCACTTGACCGCCATGCTGCAGGACCGCCATGGCGACCTGTGGCTGGGCACCGAGAACCAGGGTCTGCTGCGCATCTCGGCGCATGGCCTGGAGCGCCTGCCGGCGGGTCTGAACCTGCCCGGCGGGCGCGTGGTCAGCCTGCGCGAAGACGCCGAGGGCAGCATCTGGGTGGGTGCCAATGGCGGCCTGTACCGCCTGCGCGAAACCCTGTTCAGCAGCTACACCGAACGCGACGGCCTCAGCGGCGACTACGTGCGCACGGTGCTTGAAGACCGGGACCGCCATCTGTGGGTGGGCAGCGCCAGCGGCCTGGACCTGCAGACCGCCGACGGTCGATTCCGTGCGATACCGCTGCATAACCGCGGAGGCAAGGCGCCTTCGGTGCTGAGCCTGGCGCAGGATGCCGGCGGCGATCTGTGGGTGGGCACCTTCGGCGACGGCATCTACCGGTTGCACGCCGATGGACGGCTTCGCCACAACTACGCGGCGGCCGATGGCCTGCCCGGCGGCAACATCCGTGCGATCAGCATCGCGCCTGACGGCGTGGTCTGGGCGGGAACGCAGAAGGGCGTGGTCCGTATCGAAGGTGACAAGGTAACCGTGCCCATGGTTCCCGGCATGCCGGGAGGCCTGACCACCGCGCTGGAACACGATCACCAGGGAAATCTGTGGATCGGCACCATCGAAGGCGTCCGCGTGCTGCGCGGTGACCGGGTGCAGTCGATCGACCTGGCGCCGCTGGGCGGTGGCCGCAGCGTGTTCGGCTTCCACCAGATCGGCGATGCGATGTGGATCAGCAGTGATCGTGGGCTGTATCGCTGGCAGGCGGGGACGTTGGCACGGGTGGGCCTGGAGCAGGGCATGCCGGTGGATGCGGTGTTCCAGTTGGTGCCCGACCGACTGGGCAATGTGTGGATCAGCAGCAACCGCGGAGTACTGCGCACCGACATGGCCACGCTCAACGCCGTGGCCGACGGACGCGCACCGCGGGTCACGGTGGAGCGTTACAACGAAATCGACGGCATGGCCAATGCGCAGGCCAACGGCAGCTCCGGTCCCTCGGCGATCCTGCGCCAGGACGGCACGTTCTGGGTGGTGACCGCCGGTGGCTTGAGCACGGTCGATCCGCAGCGGCTGCAGCGTTTCCGTGAACGCCCGGCACCGCCTGCGGCAATCGAGAACGTACAGGTCGACGGTGCGCCGGTGCACTGGGAAGGCCCCGAGCGCAACCTGATTCCCGGTGGGCGACGGCTTGCGGTGAGCTACGTGGGCCTGAGCTACCTGATGTCCGACCGCATCCGCTACCGCACGCGGCTGGAGGGGCTGGACAGCGGCTGGGTGGAACGTGGCCCGCAGCGCAGCGTGGAATTCGTCGGCCTGCCGCCGGGCGATTACACGCTGCACGTGGCCGCCGCGCACCCGGGTGGCAGCTGGGGCCATCAGGAAGCGGTGTGGAGTTTCACGGTCGAGCCGTTCTGGTGGCAGCGGCACAGCGTGCAGGCGCTTATGGGGCTGGTGCTGCTGTCCGCGCTGGTGGCGCTGTACCGCTTCCTGCTGCAGCAGTACAAGGCCAGCAACCTGCGCCTGGCACGGCGCGTGGACGAGGCGACCTTCGACCTGCAGGCGCAGACCGTACACCTGCAGGCCCTGAACCAGGAGAAGACCGAGCTGGCCGAGCGCCTGGCGCGGCAGGCCGAGGCGTTCGAACGACAGGCCCGCGAAGACGCGCTGACCCGGCTGGCCAACCGTCGCGGCTTCGACGAGGCGCTGGCCCGCGACTTCGCCCGCGCCCAGCGCAGCGGCCATCCGCTGTGCCTGGTGGTGCTGGACATCGACCACTTCAAGGACGTCAACGACCAGCACAGCCACAGCATCGGTGATGCGGTACTGGTGGAAGTGGCCCAGGTGATCGCCGCCGCCAGCCGCGATTCGGATCTGCCGGCACGCACCGGCGGCGAAGAATTCGCGCTGCTGCTCAATGACACACGGTTGGAGGAGGCGGCGCAGCTGTGCGCGCGCCTGCGTGGCCTGTTCCATGACCACCCGGACTGGGCCGGCATCCCGGGCCTGCGGGTGACCTTCAGCGCCGGCCTGGTGGAACTGGACGGTGACGACCGCACCCCGGCACTGCTGTACCAGCGCGCCGACCGCGCGTTGTACCGTGCGAAGAGTGACGGCAGGGATCGCACGAGCATCGGTTGATCCACTGCAAAGCATCCACGCATGGCGTGGATCGACCGGCATTGCCGTACCAACAGTCGGCACCCATCGAGCGCAGCGACCCGCTGTTGCTCCCGCTTTTCTGATCTTTCCGTGGCGCCCGGGAAATTGTCGAAGGCCGGGCAGGGTGGGTTCGCGGGGGTATCCGCGGCATGGATGGCGCGGCTAAGCCCCCAAGGATGGGTTTACGGCGTCCCCCGCGAATCCATCCTGCCCGGCCTCACCCGCAATGCCGATTCGCCACGAGGGGCTTCGCCGTTGGCTGCTTCACCGCGGCCAGGCGTTGGCGATCGTGCAGAACAACCGCGCCGTCTGCTCGGTGTCATACACCGCGCTGTGCGCCTCGTTGGCGTCCCAGCCCAGCCCGGCCGCCGTGGCTGCGCGTGCCAGCACCGTCTGGCCATAGGCAATGCCCGCCAAGGTGACCGTGTCGAACACGCTGAAGGGGTGGAACGGGTTGCGCTTGTGCCCGGTACGGGCGACGGCTGCGTTGACGAAGCCGAGATCGAAATGCGCGTTGTGGCCGACCAGGATCGCGCGCTGGCAGCCGTACTTCTTCATCGCTGCACGCACCGGAGTGAAGACGTGGTCCAACGCCGCCTTCTCTTCCTTGGCCAGCCGGAACGGATGGTCGAGGATGATGCCGGTCACTTCCAGCGACTTCGGGTCGATCTCCAGTCCCTCGGCCGGCACCACATGGGCGCTGGCGGTCTGGCCAGGGTAGAGCAGGCCGTTCTCGTCCATCTCGATCGGCACGGCGGCGATTTCCAGCAGCGCATTGCGCTGGCTGTCGAAGCCGCCGGTTTCAACATCCACCACCACCGGCAGGAAGCCGCGGAAGCGTTGTGACATCGCGCGCTGCGCCTGGGGTACGTCGGAAACAGGGAGGGCGGCAGGTGCGGAACTGGGGTCGGTCATGTACGGATTCTAGCAGAGCGACCCTGAGCACCCGGGATCCCGGTAGGTGCCAGCCTTGGTTGGCACCCTGCGCGCCGACCAAGGTCGGCATCTACCGGAGCGCAGGCCGCGCCGTGGGGCCCGACGGATACCAGCGCGCCAGCACGGCATCCACGCTCAGGCGCCCAGCACCGGTGAACAGCAGCGGCAGTAGCATCGCCATGAACAGCAGTGGCAGTTTGAAGTTGCCAAAGCCCTGATCGCTGATCGCATAGCCCATCGCCAGATCGCCCAGCGAGCTCCATTCGGCGGGCCAGTGCACCGCGTACGTTGCCACAGCTGTCAGCACCAGCAGGCTGGCGGCGGCAAAGCGGGTGCCGAAGCCCAACAGCAGGCACGCTGCGCCCACCAGTTCGAACCAGGTGGCCAATTGCCAGTTCAGCGCAGCGGGCAGCTGGTCGAACGGAAACGGGAAAGCATCCTGCAGATCGGCGAACCAGTTCTGTCCGTGCAGCTTCTCGCGCCCGGATTCCAAGAATTCCCAGGCAAGCAGCAGGCGCAGGCCAAGCGGGGCCAACCACGGGGCGAAACGGTCCAGCTGGCCGCGTGCGGCGGCCAGGGTCGGGGTCTTCATCGGTGTTTCTCCTGGAAGGGGCGTCAGGGTGAAGCGGGGAGCGGACCGATCACGCCAGCACGCAGGAACTGCTGCAGCAGTTGCGCGCCAGGGGCGGCCAATGTCCCAGGATCGAGGTGGTGCAGGGCGGCCAGTTGCTGCAGCTGTTGTTGGCCGGTGGCCCCGGGGGACTCGCCGATCAGGGTCAGTAGATGCACTGCGAGGCTGGTCAGGGTGGCAAATCGCACCGCGCCATCAGCATCGCGCCGCACCAGCAGGCCGGTGGGCTCTGCCGGTGGTTGCGACGGTGCATCTTCGCTACCCAGCTGATGCACCGGCCAGCGGTACAGCAGCGGCCAGGCCAGCGGTGAGCGGCGCAACGGCACCCGCAACGGATCAATGTCGCCCGGTTCCGGCAGCGGATCGGCCTGCAGCTGGTACAGCGCGGTCTCCACCCACTCGTAGTGGGCCAGTTCGGCAAGTGCCGGATGCGGCAGCTCCGGCTGCACCTGCAACCACTGCACGAACTCGGCAGCCAGTTCGGTGAACAACGGGGTGTGGCAATGGTGGCTGGCGAAATAGTGGCGCACCAGTGCACTCCAGTCCGGTTCGCCCAGCAGGCGCACGCAGACCGGGAAGCCATTGCTCAACAACCCCAGCAGATTGTTGAACAGCAGGCGTTCGTACACCGCCACCCGACGCGGATCCATGCCGGGCGGCGCCGGTACCTGCGCCGGGTCGCGCAGGTGCGCGGTGAACGCGTGCTGCTGCGCACGCAGGCGTTCGGGGGCGTCAGCCATGGGCGGCTCCGGCATGCGCGGCCTGCAGGCGGTGGATGGTCTGCAGTTCGCCCCGCAGCTCGGCGTAGGGCGGGAAATTGAAGTCGCGTTCGAGCAGGGTAGGGCGTGGGCCGATACGGGCGTAGGTGCGTGCCAGCAGGTCCCACACCGGGTCGATCACCGGGCTGCCGTGGGTGTCGATCTTCAGGTCCGGTGCCTCGTCCAGGTGCCCGGCCACGTGCAGGCAGACGATGCGTTGTGCGGGCAGGCCGGCGATGAWGGCATCGGCGTCGTAGCCATGGTTGCAGGCATTGACGTAGACGTTGTTGACGTCCAGCAGCAGGTCGCAGTCGGCCTCGGCCAGCACGGCAGTGGTGAAGGCCAGTTCGTCCATCGTCGGGTCCGGCGCCAGGTAGTACGACACGTTTTCCACGGCGATGCGGCGACCGAGAATGTCCTGCACCCGGGCGATGCGGGCAGCGGTGTGGCGTACCGCTTCATCGGTGAATGGAATCGGCAGCAGGTCGTACAGGTGGCCCTCGTCGCTGCAGTAGCTCAGGTGTTCGCTGTACAGCGGCACTTGATGCTGGTGCAGAAACGCACCCACCTGCGCCAGCAGCTGGGTATCCAGGGGGGCACTGCCGCCCAGCGACAACGACAGGCCGTGGCAGCTCAGCGGATGGCGCGCCGCCAGTTCGGCCAACGCGTCACCCGCGGGACCACCGACACCGATCCAGTTCTCCGGCGCGCATTCGAGGAAATCGAAATCGCCGGCCGGTGCATCGCGCAGGTCCTGCAGCAGGGCACGGCGCAGGCCCAGGCCCACGGCCGCCGCAGGAAGCAGCGACCGCGGGTGGACGACGCCGGCGCGGACGTCAGTGCTTGCCACCGCACTTGCCTTCGCCGCACTTGCCT
>NZ_JBFRFE010000037.1:0-13307 GCF_052114665.1 Stenotrophomonas sp. 2YAF22
ATCCTGCCCGAGGGCCACCAGTGGCTGCGCCACATCGGCATCTACGGCTACCGTGCCGGCTTCCTGCAGCAGTTCGCCTCGATGCCCCCGGGCGCGTTGGAACAAGTGGAATCGCTGGAGCAGCTGCGCGTGCTGGAAGCGGGCTACCCGATCGCCGTTGCAATCTCGCCCGAACCCTTCCCGCCGGGCATCGACACCCCTGAAGACCTGCAGCGCGCCGAAACGCTGCTGCAGGCGATGGCCGCGCGATGAGGCTGCTGGTCGTCTGCCTCGGCAACATATGCCGCTCGCCGATGGCCGAAGGCGCGCTGCGCGCCCGCCTGGATGCCTCGGCGCTGGCCGGGCGGGTGCAGGTCGATTCGGCCGGTACCGGCGACTGGCATGTGGGCCAGCCACCCGACCGGCGTGCGATTGCGTGCGCGGCCGGGCATGGCGTGGACCTTGGCAGCCTGCGCGCGCGGCAACTGCAGCGGCAGGACTTCGACGCCTTCGACTGGATCCTGTGCGCCGACGAAGCCAATCTGCGTGATGCCGCTCGCCTTGCTACCGCCACCCAGCGCGAGCGCCTGGCGCTGTACCTGCCGTGGTCGGGCGGGCAGGGCGAACGTGCGATTCCCGATCCCTATACCGGCGGCAGTGATCATTTCGAACAGGTCTGGTCGCTGGTCGATGCTGCTGCCGAACGCACCGTGGCACGCCTGTTGCATCACGCCCACTCCGGCATAATCGGGCCATGAACATCCAGCCCGTCCCGGACCTGCCCGAGTTCGCCGCTTGGCTCAATGCCGCGCCCTGCACCCTGACCGAACTGCGTGGCCGGCCGGTCGCGCTGTTGTTCGTCAATGCCGCGTCCGCGTGGAGCGCGCAACGGCTGGCCGAGTTCAGCCAGTGGCTGTCACGCCACCCCGGCAAGCTGCAACCCCTGGTGCTGCAGGTGCCACGCTTCGATTTCGAGCGTGACGCCAGTGCTGCATTGAAACTGCTGCGCCGGCAGGGCCTGACGATGCCGGTGCTGCTCGATGCCGATTGGGATGGCTGGCGCCGCTTCGGCGTCACCGCCTGGCCGACCATGGTGTTGCTGGACGCGCAGGGCCGCGAACAGCAGCGCTTGATCGGCCAGGGTGCGCCCGGCGAGCTGGAGCGGGCCCTGAACGTCCTCTGCGAGGGGGCGCCGTCGGCGCCTTCGCGCGGCGGCAGTGAACTGCACCCCGAACCGCGCCAGGCGCTGCGGTTCCCGATGGGTCTGGCGGTGAGCCAGGAACGGCTGTACATCGCTGACAGTGGCCGCCACCGCATTCTCGAATGCAGTCACGGTGGCCGCGTGCTGCGTCAGTTCGGTCTGGGCACCGCCGACTTCATGGACGGCAACCTCGCCGAAGCCGCCTTCCACCGGCCGCAGGCGCTGGCGCTGGAGCGTGAGTCGCTGTACGTGGCCGACACCGGCAACCATGCCGTGCGCCGCATCAATCTGCTGACCGGCCTGGTCGATACGCTGTGTGGCAACGGCCGTCCGGGCGCCCCCGTGGAAGGGCCGGTGGCGCAGCCACGGCAGGTGTCGCTGGATCATCCGGTGGGCCTGGCCATCGCCGAAAACCAGCTGCACATCGCCATGGCCGGCGACAACCGCATCTGGAGCTACCACCTCGGCCAGCGCAGCCTGCAGTGGCGCGCCGGCAGCGGCGCCATCGACGAGCGCGACGGCAGTGGCCATCTGGCTGCGTTCGCCCAGCCCACTGCCGTGGCCGTGGTCCAGCAGGTGCTGTACGTGGCCGACGCGCTGGGTTCATCGATCCGTTCGCTGCAGCTGCGAGGCGATCTGGTGCAGACCCTGGTCGGGCAGGGCACCTGGCGCTTCGGTGAAGATGACGGCCCGCGCGCGCAGGCCAGCCTGCAGTTCCCGCAGGCGATCGCGTTGAGCCCGGATGCCCCGTTGTTGTGGATCGCCGATACCGGCAATGGCCGCCTGCGCACGTTGCGCCTCGGTGGCGGCGAACTGACCACCCAGCCCTTGCCGCGGCGCCTGCATGGCCCGGCCGGCCTGGCCGTCGGTGCCGGCGCGGTGTGGATCGCCGAAACAGATTCCCACTCCGTACTGCGCCTGGACCCTGACAGCGGCGTGCTCAGCGAAGTGCCGATCAGCGAATGACCGTTGTTCCTGTCCCGACCTTCGATGGCAAGGCATTCGCGGCCCAGCTGAGTACCGCCCCGGGCGTGTACCGCATGTACGCGGCCGACGACACGCTGTTGTACGTCGGCAAGGCCCGCGCGCTGCGCAACCGCGTGGGCAGCTATTTCAACGGCAGTCCGAAGAACGCGCGCATCATGTCGATGCTCTCGCAGATCGTGCGCATGGACGTGACCGTAACGCGCTCGGAAGCCGAAGCGCTGCTGCTGGAAAACCAGCTGATCAAGTCGCTGTCGCCGCGCTACAACGTGTCCCTGCGCGACGACAAGACCTATCCGCATGTGCTGCTGACCCGCGAAGACTGGCCGCGCATCGCCCTGCATCGTGGTCCACGTGCCATTCCCGGGCGCTATTTCGGGCCGTATCCCGGCGTCACCGCGGTGCGCGAGACGCTGAACCTGATGCACAAGCTGTTCAAGCTGCGCAGCTGCGAAGACAGCGTGTTCCGCAACCGCTCGCGGCCCTGCCTGCAGTATCAGATCGGACGTTGCAGCGCGCCGTGCGTGGAACTGGTGCCAGCAGCGGACTACGCCGAGTCGGTGCGCCGGGCGGCGATGTTCCTGGAAGGCAAGAGCGATGAGCTGACCCGCGAGCTGGGCGAGCAGATGCAGGCCGCCAGCGAAGCGCTGGAATTCGAGCAGGCCGCGCGCCTACGCGACCTGATCACATCGTTGCGCAGCATGCAGACCCGCCAGTACGTGGACGGCCGCGCGGCCGACCTGGACGTGCTGGCGGTGGCCATGCAGGGCTCGCAGGCCTGCGTGATGCTGCTGGCGTTCCGTGATGGCCGCAACCTGGGCACCCGCCCGTTCTTTCCCCGCACCAACGGCGAGGAAAGCCCGGATGAAGTGCTGGCGGCCTTTGTTTCGCAGTACTACATCGAATTCGAGCCTCCGCGCGAGATCCTGCTCGACCGCGAAATTCCCGATGCCGATCTGATCGGTTCTGCGCTGTCGGCCTCGGCCGAGCGCAAGGTGCAGTTGAAATGGAACGTCCGCGGCGAGCGCGCCGGCTACCTGGAACTGGCCAGCCGCAACGCGCAGTTGACCCTGGCGACCGAGATCAACAGCCGCACCGCGCAGCACGCGCGCAGCGAAGCCCTGCGGGTGATGCTGGGGCTGGCCGAACCGGTGAAGCGGGTGGAGTGCTTCGATATCAGCCACACCATGGGCGAAGCCACCGTGGCCTCCTGCGTGGTGTTCGATGCTTCCGGCCCGGTGCGCGCGCAGTACCGCCGTTTCAACATCAGTGGCATCGAGCCGGGCGATGATTACGCCGCGATGCGCCAGGCGATCGACCGCCGCTTCCGCCGCGCGGTGGAGGAGCAGGGCGTCCTGCCGGATGTGCTGCTGATCGACGGTGGCGCCGGCCAGCTGGCACAGGCCCAGGCAGCGTTGGCCGATCTGGGCGTGGAAGACGTGCTGCTGGTGGGGGTGGCCAAAGGCGTGGAACGCCGTGCCGGCCACGAAGCACTGGTGATGCCCGATGGCCGCGAACTGCGCCCGGGTGCGGCCGATCCCGCCCTGCAGTTCATCCAGCAGGTGCGCGATGAAGCCCACCGCTTCGCCATCACCGGCCATCGCGGGCGCCGGCAGAAGGCCCGGATGACCAGCAARCTGGAAGACATCCCCGGCATCGGGCCGCGCCGGCGCGCCAGCCTGCTGAAGCATTTCGGTGGCCTGGTCGGCCTGAAAGCGGCCGGAGAAGCGGAAATTGCCAAGGTGGAAGGCATCAATGACGCCCTTGCAGCGCGCATCTACGCTAACCTGCACGGGTTGGCCGCGCCGGATCCGGCCGAGTAGAGAGAGAATAAAGCAGCATGACGTTGACCCTGCCCACCTGGCTGACCCTGTTGCGGATCGTGATGATCCCGGTGCTGGTGCTGGTGTTCTACCTGCCCTACACCTGGACCAACTTCGCATCGGCGGCGATCTTCGGCCTGGCCGCGATCACCGACTGGCTCGATGGCTGGATCGCGCGCCGTTACGGCCTGGAGTCGGCGTTCGGCGCGTTCCTCGACCCGGTCGCGGACAAGCTGATGGTTGCGGTGGCACTGTTCCTGATCGTGCAGGGTCATCCGACCCCGTGGATGGCGTTCTGGGCGGCGGTGATCGTCGGCCGCGAGATCGCGGTGTCTGCACTGCGCGAGTGGATGGCCGAACTCGGCCAGCGTGCCAAGGTGCGGGTGGCGATGATCGGCAAGGTCAAGACCACCGCGCAGATGGTCGCGCTGCTGTGCCTGCTGTATTCGGTGGCGCCCAACGTGCCGGTCAACGACATCTGGATGGGCCCTCCGGTATTCCATATCGGTGACTGGACCCTGGCCATTGCCGCAGTGCTGACCCTGTGGTCGGGCCTGCAGTACCTGCACGCCGCCTGGCCCAGCCTGCGTGACGACGAGCGCGCCGCGCGCGAGCGTTCGCGGCAGAAGAAGCTGGGCAACTGAGCACCGGGGTCGGATCCCTTTCCGCAGGAAAGGGCTCTGACCCCAGGGACGCCTCCATCCACGCATGGCGTGGATCTACTGGGCATACGTTCTACGCAGGATTCCTCATCCACGCATGGCGTGGATCTACGGGAATGTGGGTTTGCGGTAGATCCACGCCATGCGTGGATACGCCATGTCGGCCACTCCCGCAAATCCCTGAAAAAAAGCGCTTGACGCAATCCTTGGAATAGGTAGAATTTCGCCTCCCAAGCGGGAATAGCTCAGTTGGTAGAGCGCAACCTTGCCAAGGTTGAGGTCGCGAGTTCGAGTCTCGTTTCCCGCTCCAGATTTAAGAAGAACGCTCCCGAAAGGGGGCGTTTTTCGTTTTGGCCGGAGCGGCTTCATCCCCACTTCACCGCCACTCCATCGCCTCACCATCTGCCGATCCCACGCTGTACTCCCGGATCCAGCAAGGTGATGCCGCGATGCCTCACACTCCCCCTGCCAACGACTACGACGTGGTCATCGTCGGCGCTAGTTTTGCCGGCGCCGCCTGCGCACTTGCCGCCGCTCAGTACGGCCTGCGCGTCTGCGTGCTCGAGCGCAAGGCCGACCCTGGCGAACGCCTGCACACCACCGGTATCGTGGTGAAGGAGGCGATGGAACAGACCTGGCTGGGGCGCGTGCCTGATCATCTCGTGCAACGCGTCGCACGCGT
Organism: Stenotrophomonas sp. 2YAF22; assembly: GCF_052114665.1. NCBI lineage: Bacteria > Pseudomonadati > Pseudomonadota > Gammaproteobacteria > Lysobacterales > Lysobacteraceae > Stenotrophomonas > Stenotrophomonas sp. 2YAF22. The sequence continues at coordinate 5,332 of NZ_JBFRFE010000037.1, forward strand.
GCGCCTGTATGCGCCGAACCTGCACAACGTGCTGCTGACCGCACCGGGTTACTACTTCCTCACCACCGATACGCCGAACCTGATGCGCTGGCTGGCCAGCGAACTGCGTGCCAATGGCGTGGACCTGCGGCTGCAGCAGTCGTTCACCGACGCCTGCCGCGACGGCGACGCGTGGCAGGTTGAAGGGGTGGGGCGCACGGCCTATCTGGTCGGCGCTGATGGCGCACGATCACGTGTTGCCCAGCGTACCGGCCTGGGCCAGGTGCGCGACAATCTGTATGGCGTCGAGCGCGAGTTTGCCGGCGTGCAGCTGCCGGAAGGCGATGCCTTGCACTGCTTTGTCAGCCGCCGGTTCGCACCCGGCTACATCGGCTGGGCCGCGCAGAACCCCACCGGCGTGCAGGTGGGATTGGCGCTGCGGCATGATCCCGCACATGCACGCGCGCCGGATATCGAGGGTTTCCTTGAACACGTGCGCGACGTTGTGGGACTTCCGCACTCGGCCCAGGTTGCCGGCACCCGCGCGGGCCTGGTGCCCTGCGGGTTGCCGGATGGCCCGATCACCGCGCCGGGCGTGATCCTGACCGGTGATGCGGCAGGTGTCGTCTCGCCGCTGTCGGCCGGCGGCATCCACTCGTCATGGCGGCATGGCTGGGCGGTCGGTGATGCGATCGGGTTGCACCGGCGCGGCAAGGGGCCGGCCGCAGAGCAGGTGGCGCGTCAGGCGGCCCCCACCTTTCACCGCAAGCGCGTGCTGCGCTGGGCAATGGACCACCTGCAGCGGGACTGGCCGGTGGATGCGCTGCTGCGCACCGGCCCGATGCGCCGGCTGGCCGAGCAGATCTACTTCCATCGGCGGGGCGTGCGGATGTGATCCTGAAGCTGAACGCTGCTTCATGAGGGGGAAGCAGAATCCTGTTGACGCCGTGCAGCAATCCCGACACAATAGCGCTCCTTCGACGCAGGTCGAACGGAATCTGCGGGAATAGCTCAGTTGGTAGAGCGCAACCTTGCCAAGGTTGAGGTCGCGAGTTCGAGTCTCGTTTCCCGCTCCAGATTCAGAAAAACGCTCCCGCAAGGGGGCGTTTTTCGTTTGCGCACCGGCAAGGGATTGCGATTGCGCTAGCGCGGGCTGCCTCGGCCCGCACTGCACCAGGTTCGCACGTCCGCACGATCGAAGCCGGCGCAGGCGTTCTTCCGCGTGATGTACAGATACGGGGCGTCGGCCTGGTAGGTGAAGTGGTAGTAATAGGTCCGGTCCTGGCCGTACAACCAGTAGCTCGACGAGCCCTCGTTGATCACGTAGGGCTCGAAGGAAAAGATCGACGACTGCGCGGGGATGAAGTTGCTGCGGTCCATCAGCAGCATGGCCGCGTTCGACGCCAACGGAGTGGTCAGGCAGATCGCCGTCGTGCCCACGATGAGCACGGTCGCGAAGATGCCGAGCGTGCGGCGAAGGGCGGATTTCAAGCGTATTGCCTGCCAGTGGAAGCGTTCAGGACAATGTGCCGCAGCACCCGCGGACAGTCCAGCGTTCAGCTTGGCGGCGCCGATGAAAGGCTGTGGAAAGGCCGAGGGTTCGCAATGCATGCACCGCACACGCGCTGTAACGCACCTCCGACCGATTCTCCATGTCCACTCCACAATCGCGGCGTAGCCTCCTCGGCTTCTCTCTCCACGAAGGCGGGCGGGTGGCCAGTCCCATCACTTTCCCGGCAGCGTTCGCGCAACGGTATGCCGTCGTCCCACGCATCGTCCTGGGTACCGGGGCGCTGCTGACCAGCATGATGCTGGTGGGCTGCGTGTCGGTGCCGGTTCCCGATCTGCCTGATCGCGTACCAGCAGTCTGGAATCAGCCCGCGCTAGGGCAGGGCGTAGCGGTCGACGCGCGGCAGTGGTGGAAGGTGCTGGCCGATGCGCGCTTGAACGCGCTGGTGGAAGAGGCCGTCGCCGGCAATCTGGACCTGCGCCAGGCCACCCTGCGGTTGCAGGCGGTACGCCTGGTGTCGGGCACCTCCGATGCGCGCTTCCGTCCGGAAATCTCCGCCAGTGCCAAGCAGGTGCAGGACGCCGCCGCGGTCGACACGTATTTCCACGCCGGCGTCGAAGCGATCTGGGATCTTGGCCTGTTTGGCGCAGCGGAGAGTGCCCGTCTAAGCGCGCAGGCGGCCAACGGAAATGCCGAAGCGCTACGCGATGCGGCGCAGGTGGCGGTCATCGCTGATGTGGTGCGCAGCTACCTGGATCTTTCCGTCGCGCAGGCGCAGGTGGATCTGCTGGGCAGGCAGCAGGCCGTTGACGCACGTGGCGAGCAACTGGGCCTGGTGCGGCAGCGCCTGCATCTGGACGAGCCTGGTGAACTGGATCGCCTGCGCGCGCGGCGGGCGGCCACGCGCGCGGCCATTGCACAGGCGAATGAAAACGCGGGCAACGCCGCGCGCGCGTTGGCGCTGCTGCTGGGTCGCGATGGTCCGGATCCGGCCTGGAATGCCTACCGCACGCCACCGCAGTTGAGCGCCTTCACCCTGCAGCAGGTGCCGGCCGATCTGCTGCGCCATCGCCCGCAGATCCTGCTGGCCGAGGCCGATGTGCTGCAGGCTGCCGCCGAAAAGGGCAGTGCGCGCGCGTCGATGTTCCCGAAACTGAGCCTGGGCGGTTCCATCCTGTACGCCTACAACCTGACCCAGAACGCTCGCTCCAACTCTGATTCCAGCCCATCGATCGGTCCCTACATCGATATCCCTCTGTGGGATTGGGGCCAACGTCGCGCGCGCTATCAATCCGACGACAAGCAGCTGGATGCAGCCTTGCTGGGGTATCGCAAGGCAGTGCTGCAAGGCGTGGCGGAAGTGGAGGGTGCACTGGGCAGCCTGGCCCGCGAGGACAGCAGCATCCAGTCGCTGCAGGTGGCCGACGAAGCTGCCCGGCAGCAGGTCGCACGACAGGCCCGGCAGGTGCAGCTTGGTCTTTCCAGTGAGTTCGACGGGCTGGAAACCCAGCGTGCCGCGCTGTCCGCGCAGGCCGACCTGATCGGCGCGCAGTGTGCTCGCGTACTTGCATTCGCGTCGCTCTATCGCGCAGTGGGTGGGGCCCCCTTGCCGGCCGAGCCTGAAGGCGACGCGCAATGATCGCGCTTGCCCGCAAGACCCTGGTTTACGAGTGGCGGCGTTTCCTGCCGGTGGTGCTGGCCATGTGTTTCGCCGGCGTGCTGCTGATCGTGCAGGCGGCGCTGGTACTGGGCATCTTCGGCACCGCCGCGATCTACGTGAAGGCATCCAGCGCCGATGTCTGGGCGGGCTTTGCCGGCACGCAGAGCGTGAACTACGGTCATGCGATCAGTGCCGATGTAGAGAATCGCCTGCGGATGGACCCGGATGTCACCCGCGTCGAACCCTACGAGTGGGTCGATGGCGAGTGGCGCTCCAGCGCACAGGGTGCCGGCAACGTGTCGGTGTATCTGTCTGGCATCTCCACGGCAGGCGACGCGATGATGTTCTCGCGCATCCTGTCGCCCGATCTGCGTGCCCGGTTGCGCGAACCCGGTGCAGTGATCGTCGACAGCGCGGACCTGGATACGCTGGGCGTCGATCTGCACCGCAACCGCGCGTGGATCAATGGCAAGGCCGTGCGTGTGGTTGCCGCGCAACCCGGCCTGCGTGGCCTTGGCGGCGTCAACGTGCTGGCGTCTTTGGATACCGCGCGTGCCATCGCCGGAACCGATCCACATGAAGGCAGCACCTATTTCGTGGCGGGCACGCGCTCACCGGAGCTGGCCGCGCGCGTGCGCGACCGTCTCAGTGCATCGACGGGCCGCGCCACGCCCGTCGAGTTCTGGACAGCGCCGGAGTTCGCCAGTCGTTCGCAGCAGTACTGGCTGTTCGATACCGGCGCCGGCATCGCAGTGCTGTTCATGGCGGTCATCGTCTGCTTCGTCGGCGCGGTGATCACCAACCAGTCATTTGCGGCGGTGGTGGCCGGGTCGGTACGCGAGTACGCCACCCTCAATGCGCTCGGCGCAGGCCGCTACGCGCTGGCCCGCGTTGTGTTCGAACAGGCCCTGCTGATCGGTGGTGTCGGCATGCTGCTGGCCGCAGCCTTCAGCACGGTGGTGCTGCTGGCCGCGCAGACCCAGCGCGTACCGGTACAGCTCAYGCCGATGGTGGTCCTTGGCTGCGTGGCGCTGGTCGCGGTGATGGCCATGCTGTCGAGCATCATGGCGGTGCGCAGCGTCGTCCGTTCCGATCCATCGCTGCTGTTGCGTTGAGGGGCCACCGATGACGAATGCTCCCATCGCGATCCCGACCCTGCGTGCCGACGCACTCGAAAAGGGCTTCGTGTCCGGCGATGTGCATGTGCCCGTGCTGCGTGGCCTGTCGTTGGACATCTATCCCGGCGAATTGACCTTGGTATCGGGCCCCTCGGGCTGCGGCAAGAGCACGCTGCTGTCGCTGATGTCCGGGCTCTCAACGCCTGATGGCGGTCGCGTGCATGCGCTTGGCCAGGACGTCAGCCACATGACCCGCAGCGAGGTGGAGCGCTTCCGCCTGCACCACGTCGGTTTCGTATTCCAGGGCTTCAACCTGTTCCCGGCGCTGACGGCGCTGGAGCAGGTGCAGCTGCCGTTGGGCTATCGCGGCATGCGCAACCGCGACAGCGAGCCGTTGGCGCGGCAGGCGCTGGACGAGGTCGGCCTTTCGCACCGCAGCCACATGCGCCCGGCACAGCTGTCCGGCGGCGAGAAACAGCGCGTAGCCGTTGCCCGTGCGTTCGCCAAGTCACCCACGCTGATCTTTGCCGACGAACCCACCAGCGCATTGGATGCCGAGAACGGCCAGCGCGTGATCGACATCCTGCACCGTTATGCACGCGCGCATCAGGCCACGGTGTTGTGTGTAAGCCACGATCCACGCCTGATCCGCCATGCGGATCGGGTGATCGCCATGGAAGACGGCACGGTCCGCGATGACCGCCGCCAGAACGAAACCGTAGAGCCCAGCCCATGACCAGAATGCCGCCGTTGTTCTCCCTCAGCTTCTCCTTGGGCGCGGCATTGCTGCTGGGTGCCTGCAGCAAGGATGCACCCGTACCCGCGCAGCCGACCGCTGCCACGTCCGCCAGCGCGGACAACGTCGCCGTCGCGCCTGGCATCATCGATGTGGAAGGCGGGCTGATTGCACTGGTACCAGCGATGGATGGTTCGGTCAGCACCGCGCCGGTGAAGGAAGGAGCGGTGGTGCGCAAGGGCGACGTCCTGCTCACCCTGGATGGCGCACTGCTTGAACAGGAGGTGGGCATGGCCAACGCCGATCTCGCGCTGGCCACCGATCGGCTGAAGGGCAGCCAGGCGCAACTGCGCGAACTGGAGCGCAACGCCACCCGCCTCGCCACCGGCGCCAGTGAAGGCGTGTCGTCCAACCAGCAGGCCGACGCAGCCAGGCAGCAGCTGGCAGGTGTGCGCGCCGATGTGGATGTGGCCGGAGCGCAGGTCGACATGGCCCAGCACAAGTTGGAGCACGCCAGGCTCAAGCTGCGACAGATGTCGCTGACCGCGCCGGACGCCGGCACCGTCGTCGGCCAGGTGCCGGGCGTGGGTGCGTTCGTGCAGGCCGGCAAGCCGGCGATGTCACTGTTGCCGGCGCGACCGTTGCAGGTGCGTGCCGAGCTGAGTGCGGCCTACGCCGATGCCGTGCAGGTTGGCATGCGTGCGACGGTGGTGATCGATAGCGATGGCGCAGAGGGCAAGCCATTGCCGGTGGCACGCGTGGTCCGCATCAGCCCGGTGTTCGCGCAGGCACGATTGCCCGAAGACGCAGGGCGCGGCGTGGCCAAGGTGGTGGAGTGCGTGCTGGAATTCGACAGCGCCGCCAAGGCGCGCGTCGGCCAGCATGTGCGGGTGGAATTCCACAGGTAGGGGCGTGCTTCGCTAGGGGCGTGCGCGTCGGGTCTGTTTCCCGGTCAACGCCCGCCACGCACTGGCCAGCGACACCACGCACAGCGCCAGCAGCACAGCCAGGTCGATCAGCAGCAGGCACAACAGATGCATGCCCTGCACCGGTGCCTGGTGCAGGGCAGCGGCCAGCCACGGGAACGACCAGGCCAGCAGCAACACCAGGGCGATCAGCAGCCGCAGCCACAGGCGCCCTGGTTTCCAGGGACGCACGATCAGCACGGTGACGACCAGTTCCGCTCCAGCCAGTACAGCGAACTGGACGACCGCGCCGGTGGGGTAGGGCAGGGTGGCGTCTTCGAAGTGGCGCAGCATCCAGTAGTCCGGGGTGAAGCCCGCATTGATCAGTGCAGCGATCACCGCAAGCCAGGCCAGGGCGACAAGGCTCCAGCACAGGCGGGCAAAACGAGCTCTCGTGGGCGGGTTCATCGGTGCTGCGGACTGTTGACGGCGTGAAGGAATTTGGACACAATAGCGCTCCTTCGACGCAGGTCGGAGAATCTGCGGGAATAGCTCAGTTGGTAGAGCGCAACCTTGCCAAGGTTGAGGTCGCGAGTTCGAGTCTCGTTTCCCGCTCCAGATTGCACAGGGCCCCGGTTGGGGCCTTGTTTTTCTCCCGCCACGGCAAGGCGGGGCACGTTGAGCTACAAGGCTCTTCGCGCAGTCAGAAAAGTGAAAACTGTTGTGAAATGGCTGGTGTGTGTCCCGGGCTTCCGGTACCATGACGGCTTATGCGGGAATAGCTCAGTTGGTAGAGCGCAACCTTGCCAAGGTTGAGGTCGCGAGTTCGAGTCTCGTTTCCCGCTCCATGTTCCGACAGGCCCCATCGCGGGGTTTTGTCATGTCAGGGGCGTCGTTCCTGATCGCAGTACGTTGGCCTCATGGCAGAGTGGCTATGCACCGGATTGCAAATCCGTTTACAGCGGTTCGATTCCGCTTGAGGCCTCCAATTGAAAAGCCCTGATTCCGGTCAGGGCTTTTTCTTTGTGCGTCCCCCTGGCGCCAGCAGGGGTACCAAACTGCACATGCGACCCCGGGGGACCGGCTGCTAACGTCGCCGCACTCCTCTTCAGCGGTGGTGACTGCAGTGCGGAATCTGGCGATCCAGCAGGCGGTATACGTTCCCCTCGGTGCCATGATGGCGCTGATCGCTTTTGCTTTCACCGTGCCCGGCTACCACCCGCTCTCCCAGCATCTCAGCGAGCTGGGCCTGATGCCGGGGCTGCCAGCCAAGGCGGTGCAGGTCGGCGCGGTGGTCAGTGGCTCGGCCATCATCGTCTTCAGCCTTGCATTGCTCGCACAAAGCCGCCGTTTCGCGCTCACTGTGCTCACCTCCATCCTGTTCGGCGTGTCCATGGTCAGCAATGGCGTCTTCACCACGGGCAGCCCGCTGCATGGCCTCTATGGCATCGGCATCTTCTCGATCCTGACCCCGCTGCTGTTCCTGGCTGAGCTGGGCCCTGCTGCGTCGACGCGGATGGCCTGGATTGCGCGTGCCATCTCGCTGCTGGGGATGGCCTATCTGTGGCTGATGCTTTCCGGATTCGACCCGGAGCCCTATCGCGGCCTCACACAGCGCATCGCGCTGCTGCCGGCGTTCGGCTGGTACACCTTCGCCGCGCTGGAGCTGCGTCGATCCCGCGTCTGAATCAGGGGCTTCTTCTACTTCTTGTCGGCGGCGCGCAGCCAAGGGTTCAGGCAGGCAATGGCAAAGGATCGTCAGCGCGGAAATTGCGCGCCACCGGCGTGGTGGTGCCCACATAGTGACGGAACAGATAAATCAACGGTGCCCAGCGCTGCACGTCGATGTGGTGGGTGCCGGCAACAGTGATCGCCTCGTGCGCATGCACCCGGCAGATCCGTCCTTCGACGATCATGAAGCCCTGATCCTGGGTTCCGCTGGGCCGGTGCGAGGCGAGCAGCGCGACCTCCACCTGCAACGGGCATTCGGCAATCGCCGGCGGGGCCACCTGCACCGAGTCGACGCGGCTGAAGCCGCCCAGTGCGAACTTGTCAGGCACATGCACGT
>NZ_JBFRFE010000038.1:0-13300 GCF_052114665.1 Stenotrophomonas sp. 2YAF22
ATGCGGACCGTGGCCATGACCGTGGTCGTCATGCGCATCAGCGTGGTGGGCGTCGGCAGCATGGTGATCGTCATGTCCATGACCATGGTCATCGTGCGCGTCGCGGAAGCGTTCCTTGCCGTGGAAGGTCAGGAACAGCAGGCGGAAGCTGTAGAAACTGGTCACCAGCACGCCACCCAGCACCGCCCAGTAGCCATAGGTGGCCACCCAGCTGTTCTGCATGTGAGCATGGATCTCGGCCGCCTCGATGATGGTGTCCTTCGAGTAGAAGCCGGAGAAGAACGGCGTACCGACCAGCGCCAGGGTACCGATCCACATGGTGATGAAGGTGATCGGCATGTACTTGCGCAGGCCGCCCATCTTGCGCATGTCCTGCTCGTGGTGCATCGCGATGATGACCGAGCCGGCACCCAGGAACAGCAGCGCCTTGAAGAAGGCGTGGGTCATCAGGTGGAACACGGCAGCAGAGTAYGCCGACACRCCCAGCGCCACGGTCATGTAACCCAGCTGGGACAGCGTGGAGTACGCGACGACGCGCTTGATGTCGTTCTGCACGATGCCGATCAGGCCGGTGAAGAACGCGGTGGTGGCACCGATGAACAGGATGAAGTTCAACGCGGTCTGCGACAGCTCGAACAACGGCGACATGCGGGTGACCATGAAGATACCGGCGGTCACCATCGTCGCGGCGTGGATCAGTGCCGAGATCGGGGTCGGGCCTTCCATCGAATCAGGCAGCCAGACGTGCAGCGGAACCTGGGCCGACTTGCCCATGGCACCGATGAACAGGCCGATGCAGATGACGGTGGCGATCGACCAGATCACCGGCTCGTTCAGCAGCTGCATGCCGAACATGGTGCCGTCCCAGATCTGCAGCTGTGCGCGCGGGTCGGCGAGCATGCCAGCCTGCGAGAACACCTGCGAGTAGTCCAGGGTACCGAACACCCACAGCACGCCGGCGATGCCCAGCAGGAAGCCGAAGTCACCGACGCGGTTGACCAGGAACGCCTTCATGTTGGCGAAGATCGCGGTCGGCCGCTTGAACCAGAAGCCGATCAGCAGGTACGACACCAGGCCCACTGCTTCCCAGCCGAAGAAAAGCTGCAGGAAGTTGTTGCTCATCACCAGGGTGAGCATCGAGAAGGTGAACAGCGAGATGTAGCTGAAGAACCGCTGGTAGCCCGGATCGTCCTGCATGTAGCCGATCGTGTAGATGTGGACCAGCAGCGACACGAAGGTCACCACCACCATCATCATCGCGGTCAGCTTGTCGACCATGAAACCGACGTGGGCCGAGTACTGGCCGACTTCGAAGAACGTGTACAGGTTCTGGTTGAACGGCTGCGCCCCGCCCCACAACAGCTGGTAGAGCGTGTGCATCGACAGGCCGCAGGCAACCGCGACACCGAGGATCGTGATGGTCTGCGCACCGAAGCGCTTGACCTGGCGACCGAACAGGCCGGCGATGATGCTGCCGAACAGCGGTGCAAGCACCACTGCGATCAACAGACTCTTGGAGAGAGTGATTTCCATCTGTGGATCAGCCCTTCAACGAATCGACTTCGCCGACATTGATCGTTCGGCGTGTACGGAACAGGGTCACCAGGATCGCCAGGCCGATGGCGGCCTCGGCAGCAGCCACGGTCAGGATGAAGAACACGAACAGCTGGCCGGCCGTGTCCCCCAGTTCCCGCGAGAACCCGACGAAATTGATGTTGACCGACAGCAGCATCAACTCAATGGACATCAGCAGGACGATGATGTTCTTTCGGTTGAGGAAGATGCCGGCGAGGCTGATGCAGAACAGCACCGCGCCCAGCGCCAGGATGTGGCCCAGAGTGATCGAGATCATGCCTTGGTCTCCTCGTCGCCCGCGACCGGCTTGGTGTTGCTGTGGATCTGCGGCTGCTCGGCGTCCATCTTGACCACGCGCAGGCGGTCGTGCGCCTTGACCATGGTCTGCTGCGACGGGTTCTGCGTCTTCAGGCCTTCACGACGGCGCAGGGTCAGCATCACCGCGGCGACCACGGCCACGGTCAGGATGACGGCGGCGAACTCGAACGGCAGCAGGTACTCGGTGAACAGGCTGCGTGCCAGCCAGGTGACGTTGGAACTGTCGGCGGCGAGCGCGGCGGCGTTGTCGGCCGGGAACGGGTTGACCGTCCTGCCCTTCACGCCGATCAGGATCAGCATCTGCACCAGCATCGCCACGGCCACGATCAGGCCGACCGGCAGGTAGCGCACCCAGCCTTCACGCAGCTTGTCCGGATCGATGTCGAGCATCATCACCACGAACAGGAACAACACCATCACCGCACCAACGTAAACCAGCACCAGTGCCACGCCGAGGAACTCGGCGCCGACCAGCAGCCACACGCAGGCGATGGAGAAGAAGGTCAGCACCAGGCACAGGACGGCGTGCACGGGGTTGCGCACGCTGATCACCGCACCGGCCGAAACCGTTGCCGCGATGGCGAAGACCCAGAAAGCGATATTTACCCAATCCATCTCTCGACCTCAGCGGTAAGCGGCATCGGCGGCACGACGCTCGGCGATCTCGGATTCGAGACGGTCGCCCAGGGCCAGCAGCTGCGGCTTGGTAACGATGTTTTCGCCACGATTCTCGAAGTGGTACTCGAGGATGTGGGTCTCGACGATCGAGTCCACCGGGCAGCTTTCCTCACAGAAGCCGCAGAAGATGCACTTGAACAGATCGATGTCGTAGCGGGTGGTACGGCGGGTGCCGTCCTCGCGCTTGGCCGAATCGATGGTGATGGCCAATGCCGGGCACACCGCTTCGCACAGCTTGCAGGCGATGCAGCGCTCTTCACCGTTGGGATAACGGCGCAGGGCGTGCAGGCCACGGAAGCGCGGCGACTGCGGGAACTTCTCCATCGGGTACATCATCGTGTACTTCGGCTTGAAGCTGTACTTCAGCGTCAGCCAGAGACCGGCCAGCAGTTCGAGCAGCAGCAGGCTCTTGAAGTAATGGGTAATCCTGTTCATCACTTAGACGCCCTTTTGAATCACGCCGAAGAACACCATGACGGCGGTAACCGCGATCCAGAAAATGGTCAGCGGGATGAAGACCTTCCAGCCCAGGCGCATGATCTGGTCATAGCGGAAGCGCGGGAAGCTTGCTCGGAACCAGATGTAGGCGCTGGCGAAGAAGAAGACCTTGACGAACAGCCACGGCCAGCCGCCCTTCCAGATCCAGTCGATGAACGGCGAGATCTCGCCCGGGTTGACCCAGCCCTGGATCGGGCTCAGCCAGCCGCCGAGGAAGAAGATCGAGATCAGGAAGCTGATCAGGATCATGTTCGCGTATTCGGCCAGGAAGAACAGTGCGAACGCACCGCCGGAGTACTCGACCATGTGGCCGGCGACGATTTCCGACTCGCCTTCCACCACGTCGAACGGCGCGCGGTTGGTTTCGGCGACGCCGGACACCCAGTACACGATGAACAGCGGGAACAGCGGGATCAGGAACCAGTCGAAGAAGCCGGAGCTGCCGGCCTGGGCCGCCACGATGTTGCTGAGGTTGAGGCTGCCCGAAGCGATCATCACGCCGACCAGGGCAAAGCCCATCGCGATTTCGTAGCTGATCATCTGTGCCGAGGCGCGCATGGCACCAAGGAACGCGTACTTCGAGTTGGAGGCCCAACCGGCCAGGATCACACCGTAGATGCCCAGCGAGGTCATCGCCAGCAGGTACAGCAGACCTGCGTTGGCGTTGGACAGCACCAGCTGGTTGTCGAACGGCACCACCGACCACGCCGCAAAGGCCGGGGCCAGGGTGATCAGCGGCGCCAGCAGGAAGATCGCCTTGTTGGCGCTGCTGGGCTGCAGGACTTCCTTGAACAGCAGCTTGAAGACGTCGGCGAAGGCCTGGAAGATGCCCATGCCCACATACATCGGGCCGTGGCGGACGTGCATCCAGCCGATCAGCTTGCGTTCCCAGACCACGTAGAAGGCCACCGAGACGATCACCGGGACGGTGATCACGAGGATCTTCAGGATGATCCAGATCAGCGCGCCGATGTCACCCAGGCCAAGCAGCCACTGGTGCAGCGGATCGACCGCGTTAATCAGCAATTCGTTCATGCAGCCACCACCGAAACACGAGCGGCACCCAGCGGCGCGGTTGCGCCGTGGCCCGATTCAATCCAGACCGAACCCGCAGCGACGCGGGCGTCGACCACCACCGGCAGGGTGGCCTTGCCGGCATCGGTGCCGACCTTGGCCATCTGCCCTTCCTGCAGCTGCAGGCGGGCGGCATCGTCAGCGTTGAGCACGATGCGCGGGGCGTTGTTGAGCGGATGCGACTGCAGCGCCGGGGCGCGACGGACCACCGCATCGGTGCGGTAGATCGCAGCGGTCGAGGCCACTTCCATGCCCTCGCCCGCCTGCACCGGCTGTGCCGAAGCGGACACCTGCACGTTCACCGGTGCCAGGCTGGCGCGCAGGCCGGCCAGGTCGATGAACTCGAAACCGGCCACGGCCAGCTCACCGCCAAGTGCACGCAGCACGCGCCAGCCCTCGCGGGCCTCGCCCGGCAGCTTGCCGCCGGCACGCGCCGACTGCTCGCGACCATCGAGGTTGGTCAGGGTGGCATCGATTTCCGGCAGCGCACCGATCGGCAGGATCACGTCGGCAACGTCGCGGGTCGAGGCGCAGGCGAACTGGCTGAAGGCCACCACCTGTGCGCCGACCAGCGCCTTGCGCGCGGCCGGAGCATCGGCGAAGTCCAGGCCCGGTTCCAGACCGTAGACCACGTAGGCCTTGCGCGGATCGGCCAGCATCGCGGCCACGTCCTTGCCGGCCGGCAGCACGCCGGCGCGGCTCAGGCCGATCGCGTTGGCGCCCTGCGGGATACGGCACAGCTTGGCACCGGTGGCGGCGGCGAAATCACGCGCAGCGGCGCGGATCGCGGCAGCCTGCGGATGGTTCTCGGCGATGCCACCGACGATCAGCACGGTATTGGTACCACCCTGCACCGCCGAACGCAGCTCGGCGTTGGCCAGCGCATCGGCGAACTTCGACGGCGCCACGATCTGCTTGCCGGCAACGCTGAACGCGAAGTCGAAGTCGACCGGGTTGACCACGTGGATCTTCGCGCCGTTCTGGGTCTGCGCCTTGCGCAGGCGGGCGTGCAGCAACGGCAGCTCGTGGCGGATGTTGCTGCCCAGCACGACGATGCGGTCCGCGCCTTCGATCTCGGCCAGCGGCAGGCCGAACACGTCGGCAGTGGCGGCGTCGGAGAAGTCGCGGTTGTTGATGCGGTGGTCGATGTTGGCCGAACCAAGGCCGGTGGCCAGGCGGGCCAGCAGTGCGCCCTCTTCGTTCGACGTCGACGGATGCACCAGCACGCCCAGGTTGTCGCCCTGGTTGGCCTTGAGGATCTCGGCGGCCGCGGCCAGGCCTTCAGCCCAGCTCACTTCCTTCCACTCGCCATTGACCTTGCGCAGCGGCTTGACCGCACGGTCTTCGCTGTACAGGCCCTGGTGCGAATAACGGTCACGATCGGACAGCCAGCACTCGTTGACCGCCTCGTTGTCGCGCGGCACGGTACGCAGCACTTCGCCGCGACGCACGTGCAGGAACAGGTTCGAGCCCATCGCGTCGTGGTAGCCCAGCGATTCGCGCGCGGTCAGTTCCCAAGGACGGGCACGGAACTGGAACACCTTGTTGGTCAGCGCGCCGACCGGGCACACGTCGACCACGTTGCCCGAAAGCTCGGTGGTCAGCGGCTTGCCGTCGTAGGTGCCGATCTGCAGGTTTTCACCGCGGTACATGCCACCCAGTTCATAGGTACCGGCAACGTCGGCGGTGAAGCGGACGCAGCGGGTGCACTGGATGCAGCGGGTCATCTCGGTGGCGACCAGCGGGCCCATGTCCTCGTCGGCCACCACGCGCTTGCGCTCGTTGAAGCGGCTGACCGAACGGCCGTAGCCCAGCGACACGTCCTGCAGTTCGCACTCGCCGCCCTGATCGCAGATCGGGCAATCCAGCGGGTGGTTGATCAGCAGGAACTCCATCACCGAGCGCTGGAACTTCAGCGCCTTTTCACTGCGGGTGGCGACCTTCATGCCTTCCATCACCGGCGTGGCGCAGGCCGGTGCCGGCTTCGGCGACTTTTCCACATCCACCAGGCACATGCGGCAGTTGGCAGCGATCGGCAGCTTCTCGTGGTAGCAGAAGCGCGGAATCGAAATGCCCGCCTTGTCGGCGGCCTGGATGATCATCGAACCCTTGGGCACGACCAGCGACTTGCCATCGATCTCGATGGTGACGTGGTCCGGTGGCACGCTGGGATTTATGGGTTGCGCGCTCATGCAGCGGCTGCCTCCACCTTCTTGCCGTCAACCATCGAATGACCGTTGACGATGTAGTACTCGAATTCGTCCCAGAACTGGCGCAGGAAGCCCTGGATGGGCCATGCCGCCGCTTCGCCGAACGCACAGATGGTATGGCCTTCGATCTGGCCGGCCACGGTCTTCAACTGGTGCAGGTCTTCCATCGTGGCCTTGCCGGCGACGATGCGCTCCAGCACGCGGTGCATCCAGCCGGTACCTTCGCGGCACGGGGTGCACTGGCCACAGGATTCCTTGTGGAAGAACTGGCTGATGCGGCAGGCGAACTTGACGCAGCAGACGCTGTCATCCAGCACCACGACCGCACCGGAGCCCAGGCCGGAGCCCAGCGCACGGATGGTGTCGTAGTCCATCGGCAGGCCCTTCAGCTCGGCCGCGGTCAGCACCGGCATGGACACGCCGCCCGGGATCGCGCCCTTGAGCTTGCGACCCGGCTTGAGGCCGCCGGCCATTTCCAGCAGGTCGTCGAAGGTGGTACCGAGCGGCACTTCGAAGTTGCCGCCCTTCTGCACGCAGCCGGACACCGAGAAGCACTTCGGGCCGCCATTGGCGGTCAGGCTCAGGCCCTTGAACCATTCCGGACCATTGCGGATGATCGCCGGCACCGAACCGTAGGTTTCGGTGTTGTTGATCGTCGACGGCTTGCCATACAGGCCGAAATTGGCCGGGAACGGCGGCTTGTAGCGCGGCTGGCCCTTCTTGCCTTCCAGCGATTCCATCAGCGCGGTTTCTTCGCCGCAGATGTAGGCRCCGGCRCCSAGKGCGCCRTAGATGTCGATATCCACGCCCGAGCCCAGCACGTTCTTGCCCAGCCAGCCGTTTGCATAGGCATCGGCCAGGGCCTGCTCGAAGTGCTCGAACGGCTCGTGGTGGAATTCACCGCGCAGGTAGTTGTAGCCCACGGTCGAACCGGTGGCGTAGCAGGCAATCGCCATGCCTTCGACCACCGAATGCGGGTTGTAGCGCAGGATGTCGCGATCCTTGCAGGTGCCCGGCTCGGATTCATCCGAGTTGCAGAGGATGTACTTCTGCACGTTGCCCTTGGGCATGAAGGACCACTTCAGGCCCGTCGGGAAACCGGCGCCGCCGCGGCCGCGCAGGCCCGAGGCCTTGACCATCTCGATGACCTGCTCCGGCGGGATCTTCTCTTCGAGGATCTTGCGCAGGGCAGCGTAGCCACCGGTCTTCAGATAGCTTTCGTACGACCACGGGGTGTCGTAATGCAGGGTGGTGTAGACCACCTGGTGCGGCAGCGGCGCGGGGCCGACCGGACCCTTGGATTCGTGGTGATGTGCCATGCCCTTACTCCAGCCCGTCCAGAAGCTCGTCGACCTTTTCCAGGGTCAGACGCTCATGGTAGTGACCATTGATGACCATCATCGGTGCACCCGCGCAGCCGGCCAGGCACTCTTCCTCGCGCTTGAGGTAGACCCGGCCGTCAGCGGTCGACTGACCGTTCTTGATGCCCAGCTTCTTCTCGCAATGGCGCACGATGTCTTCGGCGCCATTGAGCCAGCAGCTGATGTTCGTGCAGATGGCCACGTTGTTGCGGCCCACCTTCTCGGTCTCGAACATCGAGTAGAAGCTGGCAACCTCGTAGGCCCACACCGGCGGCAGGTCCAGGTACTTGGCCACGCCGGCGATCAGCTCGTCGGTCAGCCAGCCCTGGTTCTGCTCCTGGGCAGCATGCAGACCCTGCAGCACGGCAGAGCGCTTGCGGTCCGGCGGGAACTTGGACAGCCAGTGATCGATGTGAGCGCGGGTTTTGTCGCTCAACACCACCATCGGGTCGACGTCGCGCGCCGCCTCGAAATTACCTGTCGCCTTCATCGGCCGACCTCAGCGAAATGCATAACGTGAAATTGCAGAAACTGCGGCGCCGGCTTGCGCCGGCTGCCTGCAGCGGGCGTTGGCGTGGCGGACGGCATTACCGGTCAACCTCGCCGAACACCAGATCGTAGGTACCGATCATCGCCACCACGTCGGCCAGCATGTGGCCGCGCACGATCGAATCGATCGAGGACAGGTGGGCAAAGCCCGGCGCACGAAGGTGTACGCGGAACGGCTTGTTGGCGCCGTCGGAAACCAGGTAGCAGCCGAATTCGCCCTTGGGCGCTTCAACCGCGGCGTAGGTCTCGCCGGCCGGCACGCAATAGCCTTCACTGAACAGCTTGAAGTGATGGATCAGCGCTTCCATGTCGTCCTTCATGTCCTCGCGCTTGGGCGGAGCGACCTTGAAGTTCTTGACCATGACCGGGCCGGGGTTGGCCTTCAGCCATGCCACGCATTGCTTGATGATGCGGTTGGACTCGCGCATTTCGGCAACGCGGCACAGGTAGCGATCGTAGCAATCGCCTTCCTTGCCCAGCGGGATGTCGAAATCGACGGCATCGTACTTCGCATAGGGGCGCTTCTTGCGCAGATCCCAGGCGACGCCCGAGCCACGCAGCATCACGCCGGTCATGCCCCACTGGTGGGCCAGCTCCGGGGTGACCACGCCGATGCCGACGGTACGCTGCTTCCAGATACGGTTGTCGGTCAGCAGGGTCTCGTATTCGTCGACACGACCCGGGAACTCATTGGTGAAGTTCTCCAGGAAGTCCAGCAGCGAACCTTCGCGCGAGGCATTGAGGTTCTTCAGGGCCTTGCCCTTGTGCCAGCGCGATTCCTTGTACTTCGGCATGTGGTCCGGCAGGTCGCGGTAGACACCGCCCGGACGGTAGTACGCCGCGTGCATGCGCGCGCCGGAGACCGCTTCGTAGCAGTCCATCAGCTCTTCGCGCTCGCGGAAGGCGTACAGCATCACCGCCATCGCACCCAGGTCGAGCGCGTTGGAACCCAGCCACATCAAGTGGTTCAGGATGCGGGTGATCTCGTCGAACATCGTGCGGATGTACTGCGCGCGCTCCGGCGCCTCGATGCCCATCAGGGTCTCGATCGAGCGCACGTAGGCGYGCTCGTTGCACATCATCGACACGTAATCCAGGCGATCCATGTAGCCGATCGACTGGTTGAAGGGCTTGGATTCGGCCAGCTTCTCGGTGCCCCGGTGCAGCAGACCCACGTGCGGGTCGGCACGCATGATGGTCTCGCCGTCCATCTCCAGGATCAGGCGCAGCACACCGTGCGCAGCCGGATGCTGCGGGCCGAAGTTCATGGTGTAGTTGCGGATTTCCTGCCGGCTTTCGGCAGCATTGCTGGCGAATGCTTCGCCGGCCTGGTGTACGTGACTCACTTCACTGCCTCCTGCGAGCGCTCGCCGGCAGCGGTCTGCAGGCGGGCGTCGTCGCGGATCAYGCGCGGCACGCCGACGCGCGGCTCCACCGAGGTGACCGGTTCGTAGATGACACGCTTCTTTTCTTCGTCGTAGCGGACTTCGACGTTGCCGATCAGCGGGAAGTCCTTGCGGAACGGATGACCGACGAAACCGTAGTCGGTCAGGATCCGGCGCAGGTCCGGGTGACCTTCGAAGATCACGCCATACAGATCGAACGCTTCGCGCTCGAACCAGTTCAGCCCCGGCCAGATGCTGGTCAGCGAGGACACCACCGGCAGCGCTTCGTCAGGCGCGAAGCAGCGCAGGTGGATCATCAGGTTGTGCTGGTACGAACGCAGCTGTGCGACCACGGCAAAGCGCTGGGTCGGCATGTGCTGAGGGCGGGCGCCGTCGGCGCTCTCCTCGCTGGGGAATTCGCCCCAGGCGAAGCGGCCCTGGGCCTTGCCTTCGACACCGCGGCTGAAGCCCTGCGAGGACACGTCGGCGGTGTCCCACTCATCGGAGCCATAACCGAGGTAATCGACGCCGCAGAGGTCCACGGCCTGCTCGAAACCAAACTCGTCACGCAGCGCGAGGGCGGTGGCGTGCCACTCAGCGGCAGGCACTTCCAGCGTCACTTCGCCGCGGGGTTCGACCACGATGACCTTCGCACCTGCGAAACGTGCGGAGAGTCGGTCGATGAAGGATGCTTGCTCTGCCATGGGGGCTTGGCGCGCTCTTGTCAGGTGAAGGGGTCAGCGGGCGATGGTCTGTGTACGCCAGATCTTCTTCTGCAGCTGCAGGATCCCGTACACCAGCGCCTCGGCGGTCGGCGGGCAGCCCGGGACATAGATGTCCACCGGCACCACGCGATCACAGCCGCGCACCACAGAATAGGAATAGTGGTAGTAACCACCACCGTTGGCGCAGCTGCCCATGGAGATCACCCACTTGGGATCGGGCATCTGGTCATAGACCTTGCGCAGCGCCGGGGCCATCTTGTTGACCAGGGTGCCGGCGACGATCATCACGTCGGACTGGCGCGGCGACGGGCGGAACACCACGCCGTAGCGGTCAAGATCCAGTCGCGCCGCACCTGCGTGCATCATTTCGACCGCACAGCAGGCCAGACCGAAGGTCATGGGCCACATCGAGCCGGTGCGTGCCCAGTTCAGCAGCGCATCGACGCTGGTGGTGACAAAGCCCTTTTCCAGCAGCGGGTTGTCGCCTTCCGGCCGCAGGATGTCGTCAACCCGCCCTTCCGGGACAGGATTGGTCATCAGGCCATCGAGAGTCTGAATCACTCCCATTCCAGCGCTCCCTTCTTCCAGACATAGATGAAACCGAGGAACAGCATGCCGACGAACAGACCCATGGTGACGAGCGAACGCGCGCCAAGCTCCATGAAGACCTGCGTCCACGGCACGATGAAGATGATTTCCAGGTCGAAGACGATGAACTGGATCGCGATCAGGTAGTAGCGCACGTCGAACTTCATACGCGCGTCTTCGAAGGCTTCGAAGCCGCACTCGTACGGCGACAGCTTTTCCAGATCGGGGCGGCGGGGACCGAGGAATCGACCAACCAGCATCAGCGTAATGCCGATACCGGTGGCAACGATCAGAAACAGCAGAGACGGCAAATATTCGGCCAGCACAGCGATTCTCTCTTGCCTCTGCCGCTGCGCCTGCAGGCGCTTTGGCATGGGGGAGTGGACGGGAAGCTGCCTGGCGCCTTGCGCGCCAGACCAACCCGCTTTACTTACTAAATGGTGCCCAAGAGGGGACTCGAACCCCTACGACCTAAGTCGCTACCACCTCAAGGTAGTGCGTCTACCAATTCCGCCACCTGGGCAAACGATCACATCAGACTATCTTCCCGATGCGCCGCGTATTGTAACCGGCTTCAGTCTTTCTGGGAGCCTTCCGAAGGCTTTTCTTCACCAGAAACCGAAGATTCCGCCTGAGCCGGCACAGTTGCGGCCGGAACCGGGGCGGCCGGGACCGCATCGGCCTTCGGAACGGCCGGCAATTCGCCCGCCGGAGCGGCCGGAGCGCTGGCCGCCGGGGCGGACATCAGACCCAGATCCTGATCGGCGGCCGGGCGGTTGCCATGGCCGGCGTACCAGGCCATGAAGAGGCTGATGCCGAAGAACACCACGGCCAGCCACTTGGTCGACTTGGACAGGAAGTTGGACGCGCCACGCGCACCGAACACGGTCCCCGAGGCGCCAGCGCCAAAGCCCGAACCTGCCGCCGCACCCGAGCCACGCTGCATCAGGATCAGCGCGACCATGGCTACGGCAACCAGCACGTAGACGACATTGAGGATCAACATCAGCATTGGAAATCCGCCCTCGGACTAGAGTGCCGGCGGCTAGCCGGCAACCGTAACTAATTGTTTGCCGCCGCCTCTGCGATGGCCAGGAAGTCGGCGGCCACCAGGGAGGCACCACCAACCAGCCCACCATCGACATCCGGCTGCGCGAACAGTTCCCCGGCATTGTCGGGCTTCACGCTACCGCCGTAAACAATGGGCAGTGAATCAGCAATTCTAGCATCGATGCGCGCGACTTCGCCACGAATGAACGCGTGCACCTGCTGCGCCTGCTCCTTGGTTGCGGTGCGGCCGGTTCCGATCGCCCAGACCGGCTCGTAGGCGACCACGGCATTGGCGAAGCCTGCGGCCCCGACAAGCTCGAGCACCGGGGCCAGCTGGCTGGCGATGACCGACTCGGTCTGCCCGGCCTCGCGCTGCTCAAGGGTTTCACCGACGCAGAGTACCGGCACCAGGCCGGCATGCAGGGCGGCGGCGAACTTGCGCGCGACCAGTTCGCTGCTCTCGTTGTGGTACTGGCGGCGCTCGGAGTGGCCGACCAGACCATAGCGGGCACCCACCTCGTGCAGCATGGCCGCACAGACCTCACCGGTGTAGGCGCCCTTCTCGTTGCTGCTGACGTCCTGTGCGCCAAAGGCCAAGCCGGTCTCGCCGAAGTCTTCGACCAGCTCACCCAGATAGGGCATCGGCGGCAGGATGACCACCTCCACCCCGCTCTTGGGCAGCCCGGCAGCGACCTGCCCCAGCAGTTCGGTGGCGAATTGACGGCTGCCGTGCAGCTTCCAGTTTCCAGCGACGATCTTGCGGCGCATGAGCGGGTGGCTCCTGTGTGAACTCAGCCGCCCATGATACCTGCTGCGGCAAAAAACCGTTTCCGTGTAAGCGGTTACATGGATTTTCAGCCAACGGCGCAGCCCCTCGTGGCGGGGGTTGGGGGTTGGTCGCGGAGAGCCCCGGCTGGATTTGTGGGGTTGGCCGGGCGGGCGGGACCGGCGAGGGACGCCGTGAACCCATCCCTGGGGGCTTGTCCGCGGCATCCATGCCGCGGACACCCTCGCCAGCCCCACCCGCCCGGCCCATGACACATTGCGGCGGTCCGCCCGCCACGGAAAGAAAAAAGAAGATCAAAAGCAAAAGCGAAAGCGGAGCTTTGGCCCCCTCCCCTGCTTCGAGATCTGACAGATCTCATCCACGCATGACCTGGATAGATCGTGTCGACCAAGGTCGACACCTACCAACAGCCGCAGGGAGCTGTCGAAGGCGGGGAGGTGTCGGATGGCGGGGTGTCCGCGGCATGGATGCCGCGGCCAAGCCCCCATGGATGGGTTTACGG
>NZ_JBFRFE010000039.1:0-13142 GCF_052114665.1 Stenotrophomonas sp. 2YAF22
CGCATAGCAACTGCGGATGTCATGCGGACTGGCCCAAGCGGCGCGCCTCACTTCGTCATGCCAGGCCTTCAGCGGTTGCTCGCACTCTGGGAACCTTTCCCAGTAACGCCTGAGCGTAGCCAGCGCGAAAACTCTCACCGCCCCATCCTAGTCCCAAATTGGGACTTATGCAAATCATCCATCATTGCTCAGCCTCCACCGTGTCCCATCCGCCACATCCACCCCGCCACCGCCAGCCCGGCCACTACCACCAGCATCACCGGCAGGCCGAAGCGGTGCCGGAACGGGATCGGTACCCCGCCAAGCTGCTGGTCCATGCTTTCGGTATCCAGCACCCAGCCGTGCTCGCAGCCGGTGCAGGCCAGCTCGTAGCGGCGCTGGTAGACGATGCCGAACAGCAGGTCGATGCGCGCCATCCTGTAGCGCAGCTGCGGGGCGAATTCGGTTTCAGCCTGGCAGCGCAGGCAGTGGTGGGATTCGGTGGGGCCGACAATCAGCACCCGTTCGTGTTGGCCGATCAGCAGCATGGTTCAGCCTTTCCTGCAGGCGGGCTGGGCCAGCAGCCAGGCCTCAGCCGCCGCCACCGTTGCGGCATCGCCGACGGTGGCCTGGTCCGGCGCGATCTTCCGCCCGTCGCCATGTCCATTGCGATCGCGCATGACGCTGGTGGTCAGCACCAGCGCGCTGCCGTCCACCAGCCGGCGCACCACGTTGGCAGTCGATACGCCCGCCGTGGGCTGGCCGAAACTGCGGGTCTGCGCGCGGCCGCGGAACGCCAGAACGGTCGCCTCGCCGGAACTGGCGGTGCGCGGGCCGGTCAGCACTGCCACCGGTGCGCCAACAAGGCTGGGTAGATAGCCGGGCTGGCCGAAATCCAGACCCGTCGCATCGCCCATGCGCACGCCGCTGGCGGTGGTCCGCCACCGTACCGGACCGTCGGCGGTCTCGAATGAGCCCACGTCCTCGATACCCATCGCCGAAGTGCGCAGCAGCGGCGCAACGCCCAGCAGCATCGGCCACATGTTGCCGCCGGTGTTGTCGCGCAGGTCGACAATCCAGCCACAGCGAGGCGTGCTGTCCTTTTCACGGATGATGTTCTGCCAACGCACCGCACGCTGGATGTTCTGTTGCTGCAGCTGCTGCGGCGGCGCACCGGGGTCTGCCGCATAGCCCTCGATCAGCACCTGGCCGATACGCGGGTCACGTGCGCGAGTGGCGTCGCTTTCGCTGCGGGCAGCGGCGGTGGCGTTTTCGCGGGCGAAACGCTCCACACGTTGCTGCTGTCGTTGCGGGGTCATCCAGCTGCCGTGACCGCCTGAACTGCGACCGATGGACTCGGCCAGGACGGTCCGGACCTTGGCCGGATCGCCCTGCGCATCCTTCAGCCGCGTGCGCGTGGCAGGCCAATCGACCCTGCCTCGGTACAGCGCCTCGCGTTCAAGCATGTCCAGCAGCTGTGCCTGTGCGGCGGGTGAGGGGATCTCGATGGTGTCGGCCGCAGTGGCAGCGGTCGCTGCCAGCAGCGTGGCGATCAAGGCGGCTCGTGCCGGCAGTCCCTTGCTGTTTCGCATCGACATCTCCCTGTCGTTGGATGAAGGCGAAGCATAACGGTGCCGGAGCGGTGTGTTCCATCGCGCACCCTGTCGTGTTTGGCTTGGCAGGGCGCGTCGTATCGATTTGCAACTTTGCCCATGTCAGCGCGACCGCAAAAGCGCGAAGGTCGCTGTGCCAGCGCCACCTGCGCTGGCCGGGATTGGCGTCCTGAATCAATGAGCAAAGATGACCGATTGCCTCGATGCAGGCACTCGCGACAATGCACCACCTGCCGCTCCATGGCGGGCGGTGCGTGGGGACCCTTGGGTCCGTCGGCTTCTTCTTTGCTCTTGACCGGCACGCCAACCCGCACCGCCCGCCACCTTGCATCCCGCAGGTGGCCTTGCCCTGTGAGGTTGCTGCCATGACTACGCTCTACCCCACCTATCCCCGCCTGCACACACTGCTGGGTGATGCCCTGCCCGACCTGCAGCTGCCCAACGCTACTGCCGAGGCTCTGGAAGACGCGCTGACCGAAGCGGATGAAGCCGCTCCCACGCCCGCCTTTTTCAAGCGGTTGCGCGACATCACGCGCTGCCACGCCGCCGACGGCGAGCCGTGGACGGAGCTGCGCATCACCCCGGCACGGGCGCGCGATCTGGCCGGCGCCACTCGCTGCCTGCTGGCGTTGTCGGCATYGGGTGGCGTGTTGCTGGCGACGCAGGCCGCGCGTGAACTGGACGACGCGGAGGCGCAATGCCCGCCGCTGACAGAGGAAGGGTTGCTGTATGCGGTGCAGCTGCTGGCCGATCACGCAGGTACGTTGCTGGGTCGATCGCCGTTGTGATGCAGGTGTGTGGGAATTGATTGACTGCTGCCAAGGCGTGTCGACCAAGGTCGACACCTACCAGGGCGGGTCATGGTGCCGGTTGGATTCGTGTCGACCGAGGTCGACACCTACCAGAGCGGTTCATGGCGTCGGTTGGATTCGTGCCGACCAGGGTCGGCACCCACCAAAGCGGCCAAAGCGAAGGGCGCTACCAATCCGCGCGCAGGCCGATGTTGCCTTCGATGATGCGGCGCTTGCCGTTGTCGCTGCCACCAACCTCGCGGGTATAGTCGGCCACGGCATACGCACTGATCGCGCGGTTGAAACGTCCGACCACGCCGACACCGGCTTCCAGTGCGCGCGAGCGCTGCGAATTGATGATCGCGTCGCTGTCGAACAGGATGCGGTCCTCTCCCGAACGGCCATGCCAGTAATTCAACTTGAAGTACGGCTGCCAGCCGTTGTCGGCCAACTGGTAATCGCCCGCCAGGCGCAGGCCGACGCGGCCGGTCCAGGCGTTGTCGTTATCGAAGGAAACGGTGGACACCAGATCACGCTGGTCATCCAGTGAACTGCGCTGCCAGATCACCTGCAGCTGCGGCTCCAGCCACCACGATGACTGCCCGAACTGCAGCAGTGGCTTGCCCGCTTCCAGCGAGAGCGTGGTGCCATCGCCCTTGAGGTCGATGCCCAGCCCGCGCGAGGAGCGCGTGCGGCCGTCGTAGCGGCTCTGCATCGCCACTGCGTCGATGTAGCCGCCGCTGCTGTCGGTCAACGTCCAGTACAGGCCCACGTGTTTGTCGTCCAACCGGCTCTGGCCGACCAACACGTTGTCCCAGCCCACGGCCAGGCCGGTGATCCTGCCATCGGCGCGGGTACGGCCGACGAACACGCCGATCTGGTTGCGATGGCTGTCACCGCTGGCAGCCCACACATCCAAGCCTGCCTGCGCGCCCATCACGTCACCATCAAAGCCGGGCCGTGCATCGCCTTTCCAGTGGATCTCGCTGCTCTGCCCCACCAGCCGTCCCCATGCCGTGCGGAAGGCGCCCTGGTTGTACAGCAGGCGCTGTTCGCCCTGGCGCTCATGGAAGGTCCCCAAACTGGCCAGCGAGGTCTCGCGCAGCAGCGGTGGTACCACGGCGTAGGCCGCGGTCTCCAGGCGGTACAGCGGCACCAGGCCGTTCTCGTCCGGTGCGGCAGGTCTTGCCCCCGCAGTGGGCGGCGGCGAACCGGTACCGGGCAGGCTGCCACCGGCCACCGGCACGTCCGGCACGGGTGGATCGCTGGGCGGCGCTACGGGCGCAGGTTCCGGCGGCGGTGGCGGCGGTGCGGCTTCGCCTGCGGTCAGGTCCGGATCGGTGGCACCCTCTGGCGGCGGCGGGGGTGCCGGGGGAATCGGCGGCGGTGGCGCCACCGGTGGCGTCGGCGGTGGCGGTGGCAGTACTTCGCCGCCGCCGTTCGGTGCGGGGGCCGGCCCGGCCGCCAATGTCGAACGCAGATACCAGTTCTCGCCGGTGCCGGCGCTGACGCCGCCCTTGAACAGGAAATACTCGTAGGCACCGGCCGAGACCGGTGCGAACAACGAGAACGCGCCTGGCGCGGTGGTTGCGCCGTTCAGCGCCTGCACCACCAGGATACCGTCGACCAGCGTGGCCGCTCCTCCGCCGCCGGTGTTGATGATGCCCAGGCCGGTGCTGCCGGTGGCGGTGCCGCCATCAAAGACCAGGCGGTCGCTGGCTGAGTCGTCCGCACCCAGCACGGTCTGCAGGTACACGCCACCGCCGTCGCCGCGGTAGTTGCCACGGATGGTGAAGGCATCGCCGGCGCCGCTGTTGTTGGTCAGATCAATGCGTCCGGCGTTGACCATGTTCACCAGCGCAGCTGCCGCGAACGGACGGATCGCATGGTTGCCGCCACCGGYGAACAGCGTGCTGGTCTCGTCCACGTTCAAGCTGCCGGTGCCGGTGGCACTGTCGCCCAGCACCAGGTCGCCATCGAAGGTGAGCTCGGTGCTGCTGGCCAGGCTGATCGCTTCCCAGTTCTGGAAGCGTCCGACGCCAGCGGTCTTGACGTTGTTGAAGCTGAGGCGATCGGTGCCGGTGCCACCATCGAACAGCGGTACAGCGCCCAGGTTGGCCTGGTTGAGATTGCCCAGGGTCGCGACGTCATCGTCGGGGCCCATGTCGATGGTGCCGTAGACAATGCCGCCGCCATTCCAGTTGAAGGTGTCGTTGCCGGTGCTCAGCAGCACCTGGCCACGCACCGTGCCACCGGTGATGGTGACGCTGTCGGCGCCGCCACTGACGCTGATGTTGCCGCCGATGTAGGCGTCGTTGGAGATGATGATGGTGTCGGTGTCGAAGCCGGTGACCACGTTGCCGTCGACGGTGCCGCCGGACATGTCCCACAGGTTCTTGTCCAGCTTCATGTTGACGCGTCCGATGCGGCCGTCGGTCATCCACGCCTGGTCGCCATCTTCGAACGCGCCGACGATGCGGCCACCGCTCATGCGGAAGGTGTCGATGTTGTCGCCCTGCTGCAGGGCGCCGATGGTGCCGCCGGTCATGACGAAATCATCGCGGCCACTGCCCTGCGTCACCAGCCCGGTGATGGTGCCGGCGTTGATGGTCAGCTGGTCATCGCCATTGCCCTGGTCGAGGCTGTCGATGGTGCCGCCGCTGAGCAGCAGCACATCGTTGCCATCGCCCTGCTGCACGCCGCCGCTGATGCTGCCGGCCAGCATCTGCAGACGATCGTTGCCGGCACCGAACTGCACGCCACTGCTGCCACTGATGGTGCCGCGGTTGACCAGCTCGCTGTCGCCGGCACCGCTGAACTGCAGTGCGATACCGCTGCCGGAACTGATGCTGCCGGTGTTGTCGACGCGGCTGCCACCGCCAAGCTGTACCGCAGTACCGCTCGCCGAGCTGATGGCGCCGAGATTGGTGAGCACGTGCCCGCCAGCGCCGAGCAGGGAGATGGCGCTGCCCGCTCCGGCCTGCTGCAGCTGCGCGCCATTGCCAACATTCACGGTGATGCCTGCAGCGCCACTGGCGCTGATGGCTGCTGTCTCGGGATTGGGGGCGGTGCTGCTGCAGGTGACGGTCTGCCCGGCGACGGGAGCCGTCGCATCGCACCCGGCCCAGGCGGCAGGGGCGGACAAGGCGAGCAACGAGGGCATCGCCAGGATCTGCAGAAGGGAAACGGTCAGACGGCGTTGGCGGAACCCGCGCGGGACGACATGGGACATACAGCACTCCTGGGTCGGGGATCAGGAACTGCGGATGGTCTGTACGACACTGCTGATGCAGTCTGCCCTGCCATGAATGGTTTCGATAGGTGAAATTGCAGGCAAGCGGTCACGTTTTCGATGTGAAACCGGGAAGCGCTCACGCGGTCCGCATGTCGATGAACCAGTTCACCTTCGTCAGCCTGCCAAGAGCATCCACGCATGGCGTGGATCTACTGCAATCCTGGCCCAGTAGATCCACGCCATGCGTGGATGACCCCGCAACCCACCAGCACAGTAGATCCACGCCATGCGTGGATGGGCCGTTCTCCACCATCTCTGCCGCGCTCAGATCTTCAGATAAATGCGACGTCGGTCCAGCCACCAGGCTACGCCCCACCACAGCGCAACGAACACCAACGCCTGCAGCATCGAGGCCAGCTCCAGCGCCTGCGGCATCGCCGCAGCCAGTTGCTGCCAGACCCACCCCCAGGCGCCGGTCGCCAGCAGGATCACTGACATCACCGAGGCACCCAGATAGGCGGTGATCGCATTGACGCCAAAGCGCCGGCCCAGTGCCGGCCATCCCTTGCGGTCGATCAGCAGGTGGCCCAGCCACAATGCCAGCGCGGCCAGGCCACCGGTCCACAGCACGTAGCTGGGCGTCCACAGCTGCTTGTTGAGTGGCAGTACGGTTGCCAGCAGCAGGCCGAGCACGGCGGTGACCGCACCCAGCGCGGCCAATGCACCGGCGCGGCCACTGCGCAGCAGACCGCCGGCCAACAGGCCCAGCACGGTGCTGGCCAACGCGCCCAGACTGCTCAGCAATCCTTCCGGGTCATGGCCCAGACCGGTATCCGCCTGCCATTGGTAGATCCATGGCGCGAACAAGGTGGTGTCCAGACGGCTGGCCGGGTTGGTCCAGGGCGCAAGATCTCCGATGCCCAGCAGCAGCGCGGTGTAGCCCACCAGCAGCGCCACCAGCACGGCCACCTGCATGCGCGGACGCGCATACACCGCCAGCACGCCCACCACTGCCGCGCACAGCGCGATGCGCTGCAGCACACCCCATATGCGGAAGTGATGCGTGTGCAGTGCCCACCACACCAGCAGGTGCAGCAGCACGCCGGCAATGGCGATGCGCAGTGCGCGTTCCAGCACGCCACGTGCAAGTGCGGGCCGTGCGGCCGGATCCAGCGCGCGCGGTGCGACGCTGAAGGCCATCGACACGCCAACAAGGAACAGGAAGAACGGGAACACCAGGTCGGTCGGTGTGCAGCCGTGCCATTCGGAATGGCGCAGCGGTGCGAACACCGCACTCCAGTCACCGGGGTTGTTGACCAGCAGCATCGCCGCCACGGTCATGCCGCGCAGGGCGTCGATCGAGCCCAACCGGCGTGGCGGCGTGCTGCTCATCGTCAAGCGGCCTCGTACTGGCCGGCGATCCACGTACCACGCACCTGCAGCGCATCGTCCAGCAGCACCAGGTCGGCCTGGTAACCCTCGGCGATATGACCCAGGCGATCATCGACATTGAGGAACTGCGCCGGATAGGTCGAGGCCATGCGTGCGGCTTCGGCCAGCGGCTGGCGCAGCAGCTGCACGGTGTTGCGCACGGCGGTGGCCATGTCCAGCGCCGAGCCGGCCAGCGAGCCGGCCGCGTTGCGCACTACGCCGTCGATGGCAGTGATGGTTTCGCCATACAGCACGTAGCTGGGATCGTCCGCACCGACCGGCGGCATCGCATCGGTCACCAGCAGCAGGCGGCCGCGCGGCTTGGCCGCCAGCGCCACGCGCAGGCTGGCCGGATGCACGTGCACGCCATCGACGATGATGCCGATCCAGCTGTCGCGATCTTCCAGCGCCGCGCCGACCGCACCGGGCTCGCGCCCCTGCAGCGGTGACATCGCGTTGTACAGATGGGTGAAGCCACGCACGCCGGCATCGAGGCCGGCACGGATCTCTTCATAGGTACCGGCGGTGTGGCCAGCGGCAACGATCACACCGCGTTCGACCAGCGCGCGGATGGTCTCCAGCGGCACGCGCTCCGGCGCCAGGGTCAGCAGGGTCACGCCGTTGTCCAGCGACGACGCCAGTTCGATCTCTTCCGCGTCCGGTACGCGGAACTTGCTGGCATCGTGCGTGCCTTTGCGCGCCGGTGCGATGTATGGCCCTTCCAGGTGGATGCCGATCACGCCTGGCACGCCCTGCGCAATGGCCTCGCGCATCGCAGCGATCGCCTCGCGCATCACACCCAGGTCATCGCTGATCAGGGTCGGCAGCATCGCGGTGGTGCCGAAGCGGCGATGCGCACGCGCAATCGTGCGCAGCGACGCCACGTCGGGCGTGTTGTTGAACAGCGCGCCACCACCGCCATTGACCTGTACATCGATGAAGCCGGGCAGCAGCCAGCCGCCCCCCAGGTCCACCTGCTCGTCGGCCTTGCCCAGCTGCGGCGCAGCGTCGGGCAGCAGCGCGCTGATGTGGCCGTCTTCGATCACCACCGCAAGATCGTCGCGGAACTCATCGCCGGCAAGAATGCGGGCATTGCGCAGCACGGTTGCCATCACACCGTCTCCGTCACCTTGTTCAGATGCGGCGGCAGATCCGGGTTGAAGCCGCGGCGCAGCGCCAGCGCATTGATCGCGCGGTAGAAGCTCTGCACCGTCAGCAGCGGCGCACACAGCGGATGCGGCGCGGCAGCGACCGGCAGGTTGCCGCCGGCACCGGCCAGCCACACCTGGGCGCCACGTGCGGTGAATTCTTCGGCCACGGCACGAGTGCCGGCGCCGGTTTCATCAGGCTGGGCGAAGGCCAGCACCGGGAAGCCGCGATCGACCAGCGCCATCGGCCCATGCTTGACCTCGGCCGAGCTGTAGGCCTCGGCGTGCAGGCTGCAGGTTTCCTTGAACTTCAGCGCGGCCTCCTGCGCCGCGCCGAGGCCCAGGCCACGGCCGAGCACGAACAGGTTGTTGGCCTCCACCAGGCCATCGGTCACTGCGCTCCAGTCGCACTGCCAGGCCTCGCGCATCGCATCGGGCAGCAGGTCCAGTGCATTGCGCAGCGCGCTGTCCTGCTTCCAGTACGCCGCCAGTTGCAGCAGCGCGGACAACGAAGCGAGGTAGCTCTTGGTCGCGGCCACGCTTTTCTCCACGCCGGCATGCAGCGGAATGACCGTGTCGGCCAGTTGTGCCAGCGGAGAATCCTCGACGTTGACCAGCGCCACCACGCGCGCGCCAGCGGCCTTGGCCGCTTCGGCATTGCGCAGCAGGTCCGGGCTCTTGCCGGACTGCGAGATAACAATGAACAACGCACCGCGCAGCTGCAGCGGTGCCGCGTAGACCGAGCCCACCGATGGCGAGGCCGAGGCAACGACCAGGCCCAGCTGGGTTTCCAGCAGGTACTTGCCGTAGGTGGCGGCATGGTCGGAGCTGCCACGTGCGCAGGTCACCACGAACGGCGGCGGCGCAGCGCGCAGGCTGGCTGYCAGCGTCTCCATCACGGCGTGGTTGCGGGCGAACTGGCGGGCAACGACCTCGGCCGCTTCGGCGGCCTCGGCGAACATCAGGGTGGAGGTGGGATCGGACAGCGACATGGCAGGCTCAGGAAGGATCGGAAGGAAGGGGACGCGCGGCAGCAGGACGCATCGGTGCGGTCGAGCCGCGCACCACCAGTTGCGGCACGAAGCCCTGGTTGTGCAGCGGCGCCGGCGCATCGTCGTAGGCATCGCTGCGCAGCTGTGCGATCAGCAGGCGCGCGGCATGGCGGGCGATGTCTTCGGTGGCCTGCTTGGCGGTGGTCAGCGGCGGCCACGACTGGCGCGAGAACGGACTGTCCTCGAAGCCGGCAATGGACAGGTCGTAGGGCACGTTCATGCCGGCCGACTTCGCTGCGGCCAGCACGCCGGCGGCGATTTCATCGTTGGAACCGAAGATGGCGGTGGGCGGTTCGCGCAGTGCCAGCAGGCGCCGCGCACCGCGGAAGCCGTCGTCGAAGGTGTAGTCGCCCTGCACCACCAGATGCTTGTCCACGGTCATGCCGTAGTCTTTCAGCGCGGCCTCGTAACCGGCGTAGCGCTCGCCCGACGATCGGTGCGAGGTGCCACCCCAGAGGAAACCGATGCGCTGGTGGCCCAGCTGGATCAGGTGCTCGGTGATTTCGTAGGCGGCTTCGCGGTCGTCGACGAACACGCAAGCGCCATCGGCCGGATCTTCGGTGGCCGCGATGATCCGCACCAGCTTGATGCCGCGCGCGGTGAGCGCCTGAACCAGGTCGCGACGTTCGGACATCGGTGCGGTCAGCACCAGCCCGGCCAGGCGCGAGCGCTGCACCCAGTCGGCCAGTTCATCGGCCAGCAGCGGCGAACTGGAATCGCACGGATGGATCTGCAGGCCGAAGCCGGTTTCGCGGCAGGCCGCGAGCACACCGTTCTGCACGCCGATGATGTGGTACGGGTTGGGGTTGTCGTACACCAGCCCGATCACGAAGGTGGTGCCGCTGCGCAGGTTGCGCGCCGACGGATCGGGTTCGTAGTCGAGCTCGGCAATGGCACGCAGCACCCGCGCACGGGTGGCCTGCATCACCGAGGGCTCGTTGTTGATCACCCGCGACACCGTCTTCAGCGAGACCTTGGCCTTTTCGGCAACGTCCTTGATGGTCGCTCTGCGCATCGGCTTTTCCTGGGGTTGGCTGCCGTCCATCATCGCCGATCAGACCTTGTCCTGCGGCAGGCCGACGCGATGGCCGACCACCGAGTAGAACAGGATGTACAGATAGCAGGGCACCATCAGCAGCAGGAACACCAGCTGGAAGTCGATGTGCTGCTTGAGCACGGCAAACAGCTGCGGAATGATCGCGCCGCCGGCGATGCCCATGACCAGCAGCGCCGAACCGGTTTCGGTGAAGCGGCCCAGGCCACGGATCGCCAGCGGGAAGATCGCCGGCCACATCATCGCGTTGGCAAAGCCCAGCAGTGCCACGAAGGCGACCGACACATAGCCGTGGGTGAAGAAGGCGCCCAGGCAGAACAGCACGCCCAATACCGCCGAGACGGTCAGGTAGCGCGACTGCGAGACCACTCGCGGGATCAACACCAGGCCGACCACGTAGCCGATGAGCATCGCAAACAGGGTGAACGCGGTGAACATCTTGGTCTGGTCCAGCGGCAGGTCGAAGCCATGACCGTAGGTACCGATGGCATCACCGGCCATCACTTCCACGCCGACGTAGACGAACAGGCAGAGCACGCCCAGCCACAGATGCGGGAACTGGAAGATGCTGCTGCGCTCGGCCTTGCCTGGCACGCCGGCCGGTGTGGCATTGGCCTCGGAGGCCTTGATTTCGGGCAGCGGCGAGAACAATACCGCCACCGCCAGCAGCACCAGCAAACCGGCCATGGCCAGATACGGCGCGTGGATCTTGGCCGCGAACTGGTTGAGCAGCGTGGCCTTGGTGGCCGCATCGGCGGCCTGCACCTGAGCGTCGAGATCACCGATGCCATGCAGCACCAGGGTGCCGATCAATATCGGCGCAAGGATGCCAGCGATCTTGTTGCAGATGCCCATCATCGCGATGCGCCGTGCGGCGGTTTCGATCGGGCCGAGGATGGAGATGTACGGGTTGATCGCGGTCTGCAGCAGCGCAAGGCCGCTACCGATCACGAACAGGCCGCCCAGTGCACCGGGATACCAGCGCTGGGTGGCGAATTCACCGAACAACGCCGCACCACCGGCCATCACCAGCAGGCTCAGGCTCAGGCCTTTTTTCATGCCGGTGCGGCGCAGGATCCACGACGCCGGCAGGGCCAGGAAGAAGTAGGACAGGTAGAACACCATCAGCACCAGGAAGGCGCCGACCTCGCTCAGCTCGAAGGCGAGTTTGACGAAGGTGATCAACGGGCCGTTGAGCCAGGTGAAGAAGCCGATCAGGAAGAACAGCACGCCGACGATGGCGATGGACGAGGCCACGTTCGGGCGTGCGCTTGCAGCGGGGACGGCTGACATCAGGAAGGCTCCTGCGGCGACGGCCGCAGAACACGGCGTCGGAGAGTGGCTGGGAACAACGTTGTCACATTCTTTCGATGGACAGCGACCGTTTGTCAACTTCCCTGCACGGGTCACCACACCTCATGTTGCACTGCGCAAGCGCGCTGCACGGCCATCCGCTGAATGCGCTTGGCCCTTGAAGCCCCTTGCTGCAACGGTTCCGCCCGGGATGCAGTACTCACGCCATGTAAACGTTTACGGCGATCTGCATTCGTTGCGGCGCAGCAACGAAAGTGTCACGAACTCGTTGACATCGTTGTCAACGCGGTTACAGACTCCGCCCAATCGCCGGCTCCATCGTTGCCCTTCCCGGGGCCGGCCCCACCTGCAGCAGGAGCCCGYGTGACCGCCAGCCATCCCGCCYCGGCCCATGTCCTGTCCCGCGTCGCGCCCTCGTTCCTGGCTGCCGACGTTGGCGGCACCCATGTGCGTGTCGCCCGGGTCCAGGCCAGCGGCGACGATGCCCATCCGGTGCAGGTGCTCGATTACCGCAAGTACCGCAACGCCGACCACGCCGGGCTCAGCGCGATCCTCGCCGACTTCCTGGCCGAAGGCCCGCGCCCGTCGCACTGCGTGGTCGCCACCGCTGGCTATGCCCGCGAAGACGGCACAGTGATCACCGCCAATGTGCCGTGGCCGTTGTCGGCGCGGCAGATCGAGGCCGACGTCGGCCTGCAGCGGGTGCACATCGTCAACGACTTCGAAGCCGTGGCCTATGCGGCCGCGCAGGTCGATGCCAGCGGCGTGCTGCACCTGTGCGGACCGGAGACGGCGCCGCGCGGCCCGACCCTGGTGGTCGGCCCTGGCACCGGCCTGGGTGCAGCGCTGTGGATTCCCACGGCCAACGGTCCGGTGGTGCTGGCCACCGAAGCCGGCCAGCCCACCCTGGCCGCCAGCACCGAACTGGAAATGGCGATCGTCCGCCAYATGCARCGCGACCGCGCGCACGTGTCGATCGAACATGCCMTTTCCGGTCCTGGCCTGATGAACCTGTACCGCGCGATCTGCGCACTGCAGGACCAGGCGCCGGCGCTGGCCAGCCCCGATGCGGTCACCGCCGCAGCAATGGCAGACACCGATCCGCTGGCACGACAGGCGCTGGATGTGTTCTGCGGCCTGCTCGGCAGCACCATCGGCGACATGGCCCTGTTCTATGGCGCCCACGGCGGGGTTTACCTGGCCGGTGGAATCCTGCCGCAGATCCGCGAGTACCTGCGCACCAGCACCTTCGTCGAACGCTACCTGCAGAAGGGGCCGATGGGCGAGGCGCTGGCACGCATCCCGGTGAAGGTGGTCGAACACGGACAGCTGGGCGTGATCGGCGCTGCCAGCTGGTACCTGCTCCACGCCGACGCCTGAACCTGAAACGGCTTCAACGCAATCGCAGCACGCAGTACGTGGCACGCCAATGCCCGGGACATCGCCGCCGCCCCGCGCACGTCATCGCAACCGCAATCCCATATCGCCGCCGGCATCCAATCGAGTGATGAGGAGAGACATCATG
>NZ_JBFRFE010000040.1:0-13084 GCF_052114665.1 Stenotrophomonas sp. 2YAF22
TCGCTGCGATCACCGCGATCTACGCGGTGGAAGTGACCGACTTCGTCAATACCTACGAGTACGAGATCCCCGACCAGGCCGAGATGCTGCGCCGCATGCGCGACATCATCGACCGCGGCTTCCCCTACCTGGTGGCCGAGGTCGACGGCCAGGTTGCCGGCTATGCGTATGCCAACACCTACCGCACGCGCATCGCCTACCAGTGGACCGTTGAGAACTCGGTCTACGTCGATGCCCGTTTCCAGGGCCGTGGCGTCGGCACCAGCCTGCTGCAGGCACTGATCGATGCCTGCACCGCGCGCGGCCATCGACAGATGGTGGCGGTGATCGGCGAGCCGACCAACACGGCCTCCATCAAGCTGCACGAACGCTTCGGTTTCCAGCTGGTGGGCGTGTTCCGTGGCCTCGGCCGCAAGCACGGCCGCTGGCTGGACACCGTACAGATGCAGCGCGCGCTCGGCGATGGCGCCGATTCCGCTCCTTCCAATGAATGATTCCATGACCGAAACCCTTCCCGAAACCGGCGACGATCTGTTCGCCGGCCAGCCCGTGCGCGTCGTCGAGCGCGATGGCGTGCGCTACACCCTGCTGGGCACTGCCCACGTCTCCCATGCCAGCGTCGAGGCGGTGGAGAAAGCCATCGATAGCGGACGATTCGATGCGGTGGCCGTCGAGCTGGACCCGCAGCGCTTGCAGGCGCTGAGCGACCCGGACACGCTGGCCAAACTGGACCTGGTGGAAGTGATCCGCAAGGGCCGCGTCGCGTTGTTCGCGGCCAACCTCGCGTTGTCGGCCTACCAGCGCCGACTGGCCGAACAGCTCGGCATCGAGCCAGGCGCGGAACTGAAGCGTGCGGTGGACCTGGCGCGCGAGCGCAACCTGCCGGTGCACCTGATCGACCGCGAAGTCGGCCTGACATTCCGCCGTGCTTCGCAGCGACTGGGCTTCTTCGGCAAGCTGAAGCTGGTCGCCGGGCTTGGCGCCGGCCTGTTCTCGTCCGAGGATGTCGGCGAAGACGAGATCGAGAAGCTGAAGCAGGGCGACATGCTGGAATCGAGCTTCGGCGAGTTCGCCAGCGAGAACCCGGCGTTGTACGAAACGATCATCGGCGAGCGCGACCGCTACATGGCCACGCGCCTGCGTGAAGCGCATGATCCGCAGCAGCGCGAAGTGCTGGCGGTGGTCGGCGCCGGCCATCTGGCCGGCCTGGCGCGTTACCTGGAAACCGATACCGAGGCGCCTGCGCCGTTGCGCGAGCAACTGGAAGTGGTGCCGAAGAAGCGCAACATCCCGTGGTTCACCCTGGCGATCCTCGCCATCGTGGCCACCGGCATCGGTGTTGGCTTCTATCGTGGTGGACTGGGCGTGGGCACCGAGCTGCTGGCGACCTGGGCGATGTATACCGGCGGCCTGGCTGGCCTGGGCTGCCTGGTGGCCGGCAGCCACCCGCTGAGCATCCTCACCGCGATTGTGGTGGCGCCGTTCAAGCCGTTCCGCCTGAGCATCCCCACCGGCGCATTCGCGGCATTGGTGGAAGCGCGCCTGCGCAAGCCGACCTACGAGGATTTCCTCAAGCTGCGTGACGATGCACAGTCGTTGAAGGGTTGGTACCGCAATCGCGTGACCCGCGTGGTGCTGACCTTCATGCTGACCAACCTGGGCAGCATGCTGGGCCTGTGGCTGACTGCAGGCAAGGTGTGGAGCAAGGTGGCGAGCTGATCGGGCTGCCCCGCCGGGCATGGCCCGGCGCTACCGGTAGGTGCCAACCTTGGTTGGCACGTCATTTACACCCACGGCATTGGTAGGCCGGGCCATGCCCGGCGAAAAAAAAAGGGGAGACCGCCCCACTACGACCGGTCTCCCCCCACCACAACACGTTTCCGCCCCTACGGTCGAGCAAGCTCGACCACTACACCGGGGTTCCCGCCACGACCTCGCGGCCGCGAGCGCGCTGGATCAGCCGCACCACCGCATTGCGTAGGTCATCAAGCACCGCGTAGATCGTCGGCAGGAACAGCAGGCTGACCACGGTAGAGAACGCCAGGCCACCGGCAATCGCACGCGCCATCGGCGAGTACTCCGGCCCGTTGCCGAACATCTGCGTATCGGTCAGCGAGATCGGCACCATCGCCAGGATCGCCGTGCCCATGGTCATCATGATCGGGCGCAGACGCTCGCGTGAGCCCTCCACCAGCGCCTGGGTACGCCCCATCCCGCCCCGACGCAGATTGTTGATGTGCTCGATCATCACGATGCCGTTGTTCACCACCACGCCCATCAGCACCAGGATGCCGATGAAGGACATGATCCCGAACGAGGTGCCGGTGATCCAGAACAGCCAGAACACGCCGAAGATCGAGAACAGCACGCCGCTCATGATCGCCGCCGGGAACAGCAGCGATTCGAACACCGCGGCCATCACCACGTAGATCATCACCAGCGCGATCAGCAGGTTGAACACCATCTGCTGCATCGCCTCGTTGTCATCGCCGTAGTCACCACCGTCGAAGGTGAAGCCGTAGCCGGCCGGGAAGTTCATCGGCTTGAGCACTGCTTCCATGGCCTTGCGGCCGTCCGGCGCGGTGATCTTCTCGGCCAGGTTGGCCTTGATGGTCAACGTGGTCTGGCGGTTGGTGCGGCCGATCTGGGTCGCCGATGAACCAACGTCGACACTGACCAGGCTCAGCAGCGGCACGCTGCGGCCATCGCCGGTGCGTACGCTGAAACCCGCCAGGTCTTCGGGGCTGCTCTGTTCGGCACCGGCAAAGCGCACCCACACCGGCACTTCGTTGTCACCACGACGGAACTCGCGCATCGGCGCGCCACGCAGCGCCAGGCCGACGAAGCTGGCCACCTGCTCGGCATTGAATCCGAACGCCGCTGCACGCTCGCGGTCGACGTGCACTTTCAGCTCGCCACCCTTCTCGCCATTGTCGATGCGCACATCGCGCAGCTCAGTGCGTTGGGCCAGCAGCGGCAGGACTTCCTGGCCGATCTCCTGCAGCATCGCGCTGGAGTCGCCGACCAGCTGCACCTGCACGCCCTGGTTGCCGCCACCACCACCATCACCGCCCTGGTTGCCGACGAAGTAGTCGGTGCGCGCGGACTTCGGCAGGCCCTTGCGCAGCTCCTCCTGCAGCGCCTTGATGTCCTTGGCGTACTTCTCGTCCAGGGTGACCACGGTCGAACTGCCTTCCTGCTCGCTGTACCAGGAGTAGACCTGCTGCACGTGCAGACGCTCGCGGTTCTCCTCGACCCAGGCTTCGACGCGGGCCACTTCCTCGGACATCTGCCGGTAGGTGTAGGCGCCCTTCCACATGTAGCCGATGAAGATGTCCTTGCCACCATCACCACCGAACATGTCGATCTTGGTCAGCTTCATCGGTACCAGGCTGACCAGCACCACCAGCAGGATGCCCAGCAGGCTCCAGCCACGATGGCGCAGTGACCAGTCCAACAGCTGCGCGTATCGACGCTGCAGGCGCGCGATCACGCCGGTCTGCGAGTGCACCAGCTTCGGTGTGGCCATGCGTGCGGACAGCATCGGGATCAGGCTGACCGCCACCAGCCACGAGGCCAGCAGCGAGACCGAGATGGTGATCGCGATCTGCGCCATGAAGATGCTGATGTTGTTGGTTTCGCCGAACAGGTTGGGCACGAACACGATGCAGTGGCACAAGGTGCCGGCGCTGAGCGCGATGGCAACGTTGCGGGTGCCGATGATCGAGGCCAGGCGTGGCTGGTCCGGCAGTCGCTCGCGTTCCTGGTAGATGCTCTCGACCACCACCACGGCGTTGTCGACCAGCATGCCCACGGCCAGCAGCAGGCCCATCATGGTCAGGATGTTGAGCGTGACGCCGGCGAAGTACATGAAGCCGAGGGTGATGGTGAAACAGATCGGAATGGCCAAGGTCACCATCAGCGTGGACGGCCAGTGGCGCAGGAAGAAGAACAGCACCGTCACCGACAGGATCAGGCCGACGCCGCCGGCCTCGGCCAGCTCCAGCAGGGACGAGGTCACTGCCTTGCCCTGGTTGTCGATCACCTTGATCTGCACGTCGCGCATCGAGTCCTGCGCGCGGATTGCTTCAACCTCGGCAAGCGCGCCGCGCGAGACGTCCACCAGGTTGGCGCTGCGCTCCTTGTAGATGTCCAGGCCGACGGCAGGATTGCCATCGAGGCGCCGGCCGTAGCTCATCCGCGCCGGCTTCAGCCGCACATCGGCAATGTCACCCAGGCGCAGCCCCTTGGCATTGATGACCAGGTCACGCATTTCCTGCAGGTCGGTGATCTCGCCCACCGGCTGCACGCGCACCCGCTGGCCGTTGTCATCGATCTGCCCGGCCGAGATCGAGAAATTCAGCGTCCGCAGGCGATCGCTCAGCTCATTGATGCTCAGGCCGTGGGCGTTCAGGCGGTTCGGATCGATCGCGATCTCCACCTCGTTCGGCGGCGCGCCGGTGATCTCGACCCGGGCCACGCCCGGAATCCGCTCGATACGCCGCTTGAATTCGCGGTCGAGCATGTCATAGGCAGTGGTCAGGTCGGTGGTACTGGCCAGACGCACTTTCAGCACCGGCTGGTCGCTGCTGGACCACTTGAACACGTTGTAGCGCTGCACATCGTCAGGCAGGTCGCTGCGGATCGCGTCGATGCGCTCGCGCGCATCTGAAGCGGCGATGGCGATATCACGATCCCAGTCACTGAACTCGATGAAGATCGACGCAGCTTCGGAGGTCGCCGACGACCGCATGCGCTTGATGCCGGTCATCGTCGCCAGCGACTCCTCCACCGGCCGGATGATGGTCCGCTCGACTTCTTCCGGGGTGGAGCCGGTGTAGGGAATCTGCACGAACAGGAACGGTGCGGAGATGTCCGGCAGCGCTTCCAGTGGCAGCCGGAACGAGGCGATCAGGCCGACCACCACCAGCGACACGAAACACATGATGGTGGTGACCGGCCGACGGATGGAGAACTCGGCAATACTCATGCCGGCTCCTCCCCGCCCGCGCTGCTGCCCTGCGCGGCATGCAGACCTTCGCCGGCATGCTTGCGGCCACGTTCGCGATAGTAGGCATCGCCGCGGCGGTCCATCAGGTCGTACACCACCGGGATCACCAGCAGGGTCAGCAGGGTCGACATCAGCA
Source organism: Stenotrophomonas sp. 2YAF22 (assembly GCF_052114665.1). NCBI lineage: Bacteria > Pseudomonadati > Pseudomonadota > Gammaproteobacteria > Lysobacterales > Lysobacteraceae > Stenotrophomonas > Stenotrophomonas sp. 2YAF22. Next base: position 5,148 of record NZ_JBFRFE010000040.1, read on the forward strand.
GGCCACCGATCACGGTGATCGCCATCGGTGCGCGCACTTCGGCGCCCTCGCCCATCGCCACCGCCAGCGGCAGGAAGCCGAACAGCGTGCACAGGGTGGTCATGATGATCGGCCGCAGGCGCGAACGCGCACCTTCCACCAGTGCCTCGTGCTTGGCCACGCCGGCCTCGCGCAGCTGGTTGACCTTGTCGATCAGGATGATCGCGTTCTTGGTGACCAGGCCGACCAGCAGGATCAGGCCGATGAACACCACCACCGAGATCGGCTTGCCGGTCAGCATCAGCGCCAGGATCGCGCCGACCAGCGCCAGCGGGATGGTGAACAGGATCACGAACGGATGCAGCAGCGATTCGAACTGCGACGCCATCACCAGGTAGACCAGGAAGATCGCCAGGCCGAAGGCGAAGATCAGCGACTTCGCCGCCTGTGCCAGTTCCTCGCCCTGGCCGCCGATGTGCAGGCCCACGCCAGCGCCCAGCGGCTGTTCGGACACCATCTGCTGTACTTCGCGCATGGCCGCGCCCAGGTCGATGTCGCGCAGGTTGGCCGAGACCACGGCCACCCGGGTCTGGTCGGCACGATGGATTTCGCTGGGGCCAGTGGTGGCCACCACGTCGGCCACCGCATCCAGGGTGACCGGACGGGTGCTGCCCGGATTGACGATCAAGCGGCGGATGCTCTCCACGCTGGCACGATCGGTTTCCTGCGCGCGCACCAGCACGTCGATCTTGCGGTCGCGGAAGCTGTAGCGGGTGGCGACATCGCCGCGCACCTTCTTCACCACCACATCGGCGATCTGCCGCGTGGTCAGGCCCAGTGCACCGGCTCGCTCCTGGTCGAAGCGGATCTGGATTTCCGGGAAGCCCTCTTCCACGGTGGATTTGACGTCGGCGTAGTGCGCATTGCCGCGCAGCAGCGCCGCCAGGCGCTGGCCTGCCACTTCCAGGGTCGCCATGTCCTGCCCGCGCAGTTCGATTTCCAGCGGCGTGGAGAAGCTGAACAATGCCGGCCGCGCGAAGTCGACCTGCGCACCCGGATGCTGGCCCATGGTGTCGCGCAGGCGCTCGGTGATCTCCGCTTCGGTCTGCGGGTTGCCGCCGCCTTCCATCACGATGGTCAGCTTGCCGATGTTCTCGCCACTCTCGGTCGGGCTGGCATCCAGGCGGGTACCGCTGCCGCTGACACCGTACAGCGATGCCACGCCTTCGCCCTTGCCATGCGCCAACTGCAGCTCACGCACCAGCGCATCGGTCTGCTTCAGCGGCGTGCCGGCCGGCAGCTTGACCGTCATTTCGAAACGGTCCTGCGCCAGCTGCGGGATCAGGTCGGCGCCGAGCATCGGCACCAGCGCCATCGTGCCGACAAACGCTAGCGCAGCCAGGCCCAGCACCTTGCCAGGGTGGGCCAACGCACCCGGCAGCAGCCGCAGGTAGCCACGTTCGGCACCGGCGTACGGCTTCATGGCGATGTCGCTGGCCTTGCGCATCACCGGGCCGACCACTGCAGCCACGCCACGGCAGAGGCGCACCACCAGCCATGCCAGCGCGTAGAAACTCCAGCGCATCGTCGCCACCACACCACGACGGCCGAGTGCGACCGGCTTCTGCCAGCGGCTCTGCGGTTGCCACGGCTCGGCTGCAGCTTCTTCCGGGAAGGCCAGCGGCGGCCGGCCCTTCAGCGAGCTCAGCATCGGAATCAGGGTCATCGACACCAGCAGCGAAATCGCGATGGCGATGGCCACGGTCAACGCTTGGTCGCGGAACAGCTGGCCGGCGATGCCGTCGACGAACACCAGCGGCAGGAACACCGCGATGGTGGTCAGGGTCGAGGCGACCACGGCCATGCTCACTTCACGGGTACCGGCGATCGCCGCCTGCAGGATGCCCAGGCCGCGTTCGCGCGCCTTGGCGATGCTCTCCAGCACCACGATGGAGTCATCCACCACTAGGCCGGTGGCCAGTGCCAGGCCGCCCAGCGACATCACGTTCAAGCTCAGGCCAAGCTGGCCCATGAAGAAGAACGTGGCGATGATCGAGACCGGCAACGACAGGCTGATCACGAACGTGCTCCAGCCGTCGCGCAGGAACAGGAAGATGATCAGGATCGCCAGCAGGCCACCGATCACTGCGTCCTTCTTGACGTCGGCGATGRCGTGCTCGATGAAGCGCGACTGGTCTTCGATCGTGGTCAGTTCGGCATCGGCCGGGAACGTTGCCTTGATCTGTTCCAGACGCTTGCGCAGCGCTTCGGCGGTGGCCACGGTATTGGCGTCGCCTTCCTTGTAGATCGCCAGTTCGACCGATTCCTTGCCGCCCAGGCGGATGACCGCTTCGCGCTCCTTGTAGCCCTGGCGCACGGTGGCCACGTCCTTCAGGCGCACCGGCACGCCGTTGGCGACCACGCTGGAGGCGCCGCCAGAGGAAGCGCTCTGTGCAGCGGAGGCGGCGGCGACGGCTGCAGCCGAGCCCGTAGAGGCGGCGATGTTGAACATCTGCTGCAGCGCCGAGTCGGCCGCGCTGCCGTTGGCGGACTGGGTGGTGACCAGCAGGTTGCGGATTTCTTCCAGGTCGGCGAACTGGTTGACGGTACGCACCAGGAAGCGCTGCGAGCCCTCCTCCAGGCGGCCGCCGGAAATGTTGATGTTCTCTTCCTTCAACCGCTTGATGACGGTGTCGATCGGCAGGTTGAGCTGGGCCAGTTTCTGCTGGTCGATGTCGACCTGGATCTCGTCTTCCAGGCCACCGCCAACCTTCACCGCCGCCACGCCGGTAACCGGCTCCAGCTTCTTCTTCAGGTCTTCGTCGGCATAGCGACGCAGGCCGGTCAATTCACGGATCGCTTCTTCGTCGGTCGCAGGCGCGGCCTTGGTCGACAGCACCAGGCGCATGATCGGCTCGGTGGAGGGATTGAAACGCAGCAGCACCGGCGCCTTGGCTTCCAGGGGCAGGTTCAGCGCTTCCATCTTGTCGCGCACTTCCAGGCTGGCCTGGTCCATGTTGGTGCCCCAGGCGAACTCGAGCACCACATCACTCTGGCCGGTGCGCGAGACCGACTTCAGCTTGCGCAGGTTCTTGACCACGCCCACGGCTTCTTCGACCGGCTGGGTGATCAGGGTTTCCATTTCCGTCGGCGCCGCACCGGTGTACTCGGTGCGCACGGTCAGCGTCGGATAGCTCAGGTCGGGCAGCAGGTTGACCTTGAGGTTGCCCAGTGCGATCAGGCCGAACAGCAGCAGGGTGACCGTGCACATGGCGATGGTGACGCGGCGGCGAGTGGCGAACTCCACCAGGCCGCCACGCATGCCTGCGGCGGCGCCGTCGCTCCCTGGCGAGGCACCGTGGTCGTGGCCGGGCGCGGTCATTGCGTGCTCCCGGCCTTCTCTGCCGGCTTGGCCGAGGCGGTTACGGTCTTCGCCTTGGCCTTCGGATCGGCGATCACCTGCACCGCCGTGCCGTCGCGCAGGGCGACCTTGCCGGCGGTGACGATCTGGTCACCCGCCGCCAGTCCCTCACGGATTTCCACCCACGGCCCTTCGGCGTAGCCAAGCTTGACCGGCACCCGCGCGACCTTGCCCTCGCGCACGCGGAACACTGCCGGCTCACCATCGTCCAGCAGCGCCAGGCGCGGTACCACCAGTGCATCGGCACGCTGGTCGTAGTCGATGCGGATACGGCCGAACATGCCCGGCTGCAGCGACTGCGCGGCGCCATCGAAAGCACTGACCACACGGAACGTACCGCTGCCCGAATCCACCACCGGCGCGATACGGTCCACCACACCAGTGAAGGTCTGGCCCGGCAGCGCATCGGCCGACAGCGTGACCGGCTGGCCTGCACGCAAGGTCGCCAGCTCGCGCTCGGGCACGTTGAGGGTGGCTTCCAGCCGCGAGTTGTCGACGATGCGGAAGATCGGCGTGTTGATCTGCACGAAGTTGCCGGTCTTGATCGATCGCGAGGCGATCACGCCGGAAATCGGTGCGACCACGGTGGTGTAGGACAGTTCCAGCGTGGCCAGGCGGTACTGCGCGCGCACGTTTTCCAGGTCGTAGCGCAGCTGGTCGACATCGGCAGCACTGACCATCTGCTGGCCGACCAGCTTCTGTGCGCGCTGGTAGTTGTTTTCCAGCTTGCGCATCTGCGCCTCGCTCTGGGCAACGGCCAGGCGTGCGCGGTCCGGATCCAGCCGCACCAGAGGCTGCCCGGCGCTGACCCGCTGCCCTTCCTCGACCAGTACCGCCAAGGCAACGCCCGACGTCTTGGCGACCACCTGCGATTCGGCGCGCGGCTCCAGTGCTGCGGTTCCGGTGTAGCTGGCGGCCACCGCACGATGGCTGGCCACGGCCACTTCCACCGGCACCGCGTCGACCTTCTTCTCGTCCTTGGTCTCGGCCGCCTTGGCCTCGTTGTTGGGCCCAGCGGCGCAACCGCTCAGCAGCAGGGAGGTGGAGAGCAGCAGCGCGGCAGCGCAGAGTCCGCTGCGGGGGCCGGGCAGGAAGGTTTGGTGCGACATCGTCAGATCCCTGGAGGATGCGTGGGCAGGTGTGGTAGCAAAGTAATGCACCACTTCACGGCAACACCATATCCCAAAGGTCATGGTGTCTTCACGCCGCCGGTCGGGCCGACCCCATTTCAGCTAGATGAAACCTGAGGCTATACTCGGGTCGTTCCGTACCCCACGCCGGAACGACCAGACCCGAATCCCCGGAAAAGACACCATGCGCCCGCAGCCGCTCGCCGCTTGTCTCGCTCTGGCCGTCCTCCTGCCCCTCGGGGCCGCCGCACAGCCCGCACCTGCTTCTGCTCCTGCAGCACCCGCCCCGGCACCGGCTCCGGCCCCTGTGCCGACGGCTGCCACGCCCACCGGCAGTTTCGACAATGGCCGTGTGCTGGCCTACACCTGCCAGGGTTGCCACGGCATCACCGGTTACAAGAACGCCTACCCCAGTTACCGGGTACCGAAGATCGGTGGCCAGACCCAGCAGTACCTGACCCAGGCCCTGACCGAGTACCGCCAGGGCAAGCGCCGGCATCCGACGATGCAGGCGCAGTCGATGAGTTTCAGCGAACAGGAGATCGCCGATCTCGCTGTTTACCTGTCCACCGTCAAGTAAGGCCCGCCCATGTCGAAAGCCGCGCATCCACTGCGTCACGCCATCGCCCTGTCCGTCGCCCTGCTGCTGGCGGCCTGCTCGCAGTCACAGGTGGAGAACAGCGAGAAATCCGCCGGCGATCCCGGCCACGCCAGCGGCGAGCACGGATCGTCCTCCTCCGCGGGCCTGCCTGCCGGGCGTGAAGCCGCCGGCGAGGCCCGCGCCAAGGTCAAGAGCAAGGCGACCAGCCAGAGCTGCATCGATTGCCACGGTGCCGACGGCAATGCGCCGATCGATCCGACCTATCCGAAGCTGGGTGGGCAATATGGCGATTACCTCGCGCATGCGCTGCAGGCCTACCGTGCCGGTGATCGCCAGCATGCGCTGATGACACCGCAGGCGAAGGACCTGAGCGATCAGGACATCGCCGATCTGGCGGCGTACTTCGGCAGCCGCACGAGCCAGCTGCGGGATCTGCACGGGGTCAAGTGATCGCGCTGGGCGGATCGCGACTGCTGCTGCAATCTGATGCGTTCATGGGCGTTACTTTTCTTTGCGCGCAAAGAAAAGTAACCAAAAGAAACGCTCCGCCATCCGCGAGCCGGTGCTACGCACCGGTACCCTGCGCTCCTCGGTCCGCCGAGGGACGGCGCGGGAACTCGCTGCGCTCAGACACCCGCACCTCTCCGCCCTCGCCGGACCTGCGGTGCTCGGCTCGCTACAAGGCGGAATCAGATCAGAAGCCACAGCCGCCCGCCAAGGCGAGACGGCCGTGGTGGCCGTGGTGGCCGATCAGCCTTCCAGTTCTTCCCAGCGCGCGTACGCGGCGTCCAGTTCGGCCTGCACCTTGGCCAGCTGCTGGGTGTGCGCGGTCACTTCGGCACTGCTGCGCGTGTAGAACGACGGATCGTTCATCGCTGCGGTCAGGCCTTCGACATCGCCTTCGAGCTTTTCAATTGTCTTCGGCAACTGCTCCAGCTCGCGTGCCTCCTTGTAGGGAAGCTTGCGCTTGGGCGCTGCCGGCTCCGCAGCCGCCGCCGGCGCAGCGGCAGCGGGCTTGGCCGCGGCAACCACCGCAGGCGCAGCAGCGACGCTGGCCGCGTAACGCTGCCAGTCACTGTAGCCACCCACGTACTCACCGATCACGCCATCGCCTTCCATCACCAGCGTGGAGGTCACCACGTTGTCGATGAAGTCACGATCATGGCTGACCAGCAGCAACGTGCCGTTGTATTCGCCCAGCAGCTCTTCCAGCAGCTCCAGGGTTTCCACGTCCAGATCGTTGGTCGGTTCGTCCATCACCAGCAGGTTGGACGGCTGCGCGAACAGCTTGGCCAGCAGCAGGCGGTTGCGCTCGCCACCGGACAGGCGGGTGATCGGCGCGCGCGCGCGCTCGGGGGTGAACATGAAGTCCTGCAGGTAGGCGTGCACGTGCTTGCGCTTGCCGTTGAACTCGAGGAAATCGCGGCCTTCGGCCACGTTCTCGATCGCGCTCCAGTCTTCGCGCAGCACTGCACGGTACTGGTCGAAGTACGCAACCTGCAGGTTGGTGCCGGCGTTGACCTCACCCTTCTGCGGCTGCAGTTCGCCCAGCAGCAGCTTCAACAGCGTGGTCTTGCCACTGCCGTTGGGGCCGATCAGGCCGATGCGGTCGCCACGCAGGATGGTGGTGGAGAAATCGCGGACCATCGTGCGATCGCCGAAGGCGAACGAAATGTCCTTGATGTCGATGACCTTCTTGCCCGAGCTCACGCCCTGGGCTGCTTCCATCTTGACGTTGCCGCTGAGGTCGCGGCGGGCGGAACGCTCGTTGCGCATCGCCTTCAAGCGTCGTACGCGGCCTTCGTCGCGGGTGCGGCGTGCCTTGATGCCCTGGCGGATCCACACTTCTTCCTGCGCCAGCAGCTTGTCGAACCGTGCGTTTTCCTGGGCCTGCGCGTTGAGGCGTTCTTCGCGACGGCGCTCGTAGTTGGCCCAGTCGCCCGGCCAGCTGGTGACCTGGCCGCGATCGATCTCGACGATGCGGGTGGCCAGTGCTCGCAGGAAGCGGCGGTCATGAGTGACGAACACCACGCTGCCGTTCCAGTTCTTGAGGAACATTTCGAGCCAGTCGATGGCTTCGATGTCGAGGTGGTTGGTCGGTTCGTCCAGCAGCAGCAGGTCGGGGCTGGAGACCAGCGCGCGGCCGAGCAGCACGCGGCGCTTCATGCCGCCGRACAGGCGCGCGAACTCCGCGTCGCCATCGAGGTCGAGCTTGGTCAGGGTCTCGCTGACGCGCTGGTCCAAGCCCCAGCCGTTGGCGGCATCGATCTTGGCCTGGACGTTGCCCAGCGCTTCGCCATCGAACACGTCGGCGTGGCTGAGGTGATGGAATTCGGCGAGCCATTGGCCCAGTTCGCCCAGGCCATCGGCGACGACGTCGAACACGCTGCCAGCGGCGCCATGCGGCACCTCCTGCTCCAGGCGAGTCACGCGCACGCCCTGCTRCACGCGCACTTCACCATCATCGGGCTTGTGGTCGCCGGACAGCAGCTTGAGCAGGGTCGATTTGCCGGCGCCGTTGCGGCCGATCAGGGCGATACGCTCGCCCGGCTCGATCGACAGTTCGGCTTTTTCCAGCAACAGCGGGCCGCCGACGCTGAAGTCGACGTTTTGCAGAGTAATCAGAGGCATCCGGCCATTGTAGCGGTTTGCGGGGCCTGGCCGGGCGGCGCCCGGCACCCGCAGAGGCAACGGCCGCAGCCAAAGCAACGTCAAAAGCTGGCTTCCTGTGGGATGGCAGGGTGGGTCCGGTTGCGGGGGACGCCGTAAACCCGTCCTTGGGGGCTTGGCCGCGGCATCCATGCCG
>NZ_JBFRFE010000041.1:0-13042 GCF_052114665.1 Stenotrophomonas sp. 2YAF22
GGATGTTCGTACTGGTCCTGGTACTTCTTGAACTCTTCCCACTGGTGCGGCGGGCTGCGGCCTTCGATGTGGATCGAATGGTTCACGTCCATCCACAGGCCCTTGGTGCCCTGCACGCGGAAGCCCATCGAATACGGGCGCGGCAGCGAGGTGTCGTGCTGCAGCAGGATGGTCTCGCCGTTCTCGCAGGCCAGCGTGGTGGTGACGATGTCGCCGAGCTTGAACTTCACCTTGGTGCTCGGGTGGGTGGTGCCGCCACTCTTGGCCACGGTGTATTCGTGCAGGCCACGCGCCTTGGTGGCGAACGCGTTGATGTGGGTGAAGCGGTTGCCGCGGTTGATGCCGGTATACATCGCGCACGGGCCGATGCCGTGGCTGGGGTAGAGCTCGCCATTGCGCTCCACCGAGTGTTCGGTGCGCCAGCGTGCTTCGCTCCAGCCCTTGGGGCCGAATTCCACGCCGCTGTCGTAGGGCTGGTTCGGGTCGCCGGAGTTGAACTTCACCCCGCGCAGGTCGTGCTGGTAACCGGCCTGCAGGTGCACCAGTTCGCCGAACAGACCCTGCCGCACCATCTGCAGGGCCGCCATCACGTCACGGCGGTAACAGACGTTCTCCAGCAGCATGTACGGGGTGCCGGTGCTCAGCTGGGTCTTCAGCACATCCCAGTGATCCTGCAGGGTGATGCCGGCCACCACTTCGCAGCCCACGGCCACGCCGGCCTGCATCGCGGCAATCGCCATCGGTGCGTGGTACTCCCACGGCGTGGCAATGATCACGCCATCGATGCCCTTCTGCTCCAGCAGGCGCTTCCATGCGTTGATGTCGCGGTCCTGGCCGTAGGTCTTCGGCGCGGGCTTATCCGCCTTGCTGACCATCTCCACGGCGCGGGCGAGCATGATCGGCTCGATATCGCACAGGGCAACGACCTCCACGTCGTCGCGGCGCACCAGTTCCTTCAGCAGCACCAGGCCACGCATGCCGGTACCGATCACGGCCAGGCGTACCTTGCGGCCACGTGCCCATGCCGGGGTCTGCGGCAGCAGGCTGCTGGCGGCGACAGCGGCGCTGGCCGCGATGAATTCCCTACGCTTCATGGCAAACACTCTCCTCTTGAAGGCGCGCCAGCCTGGGCCGGCGCGCCTGGTCACGCAAACGGAATTACTTGAACCGGTAGCCGATGGTCACACTGTAACCACGACCGAAGATGGTGGCGTAGTCACTGGAGTCACCCAGGAAGCTGTTGGGATCGTAGAACGGCAGGCGGTTGAACAGGTTCTTGACGGTGAAGCTCAGGTTCCACGCATCATCCGGGCGCCAGGTGACGCTCATGTTGGCGGTCCACCACGACGGTGCACCATCGCACTTGCTCTCCTGCAGGGCCAGGTAGCCGCCGGTGCAGGTTTCCTTGTTGTTGCTCACTTCGTCGACCTGGTCGGTCGCCCACTTGGTGCCGCCCACATAGTTGACGAACATGCTGGTGGTGACCTGCTTGTAGGTCCAGTCGGCATTCAGCGTCGCACGCAGGCGCGGGTTGTTGTAGTAGCCCACCACGTCGCCGTAGTACCAGCCGTTCTGTTCATCCATGTAGAAGCGGTTGCGGTTGGCGATGGTGGCGGCCAGGCCGATGTTCAGGCCGCCCCACTCACCCAGCGAGAAACGGCTGCGCGCATCGATGTCGAATCCATCGATCAGGGTCTTGCCGCGGTTCTTGTACTGGCCCACCACGCTGGCCACATTGCCGGCCGAGTAGCCCGGCAGCGTTCCCGGGCAGCTCACACCGCTTGCCGGGTCGGCGCACATCGCCGCCAGCTGCGCCAGGTTGGCGCGGTCGCTGTCGGTGATCGGCGAGCGCGACGAGGAAATGATGTCTTCGGCGCGGCGGTAGTCCGGAGCAACGATTTCGTTGTCGCGGTAGATGAACCAGTAATCGGCCGACACCGACAGCCAGCTGGCCGGCTCGTAGACGAAGCCCAGCGTGGCGATCTTCGCCTTCTCCGGCTTCAGGTTCTGGTTCGGCTGGGTCATGCGGGCCACGGTGCGGCTGCAGTCCACGTTGAGCAGGCTCTTGCCCAGGTCAACATCGCCGCCGCGCTGCGATTTCAGCAGCAGGTTGGCGATGGCGTTGGTCTCGGCGCAGCGCAGTTCATCACGGAAGCCGCCCAGCTGCGCGTACACGCCGCCGTTGCCGGACTCGGCCAGGCTGGGGGCGCGGAAGCCGGTGGAATAGGTGCCGCGCAGCATCAGCTGGTCGAAGGCCTGGTACTTGAAACCGATCTTCGGCGCGACGTTGGCGCTGAAGTTCGGGTACTTGTCCACACGCACGGCGGCATCCAGCTCCAGCTTCTCGGTGATCGGCGCCACCGTTTCAGCGAACAACGCATAGGTATTGCGCGCGCCATCGAACCACGAGCCACCCTGCTGGGTGATCAGGCCGGCGGCCGCGTCGGCGTTGCCGGGGGTGTAGAAGGTTTCGCGGCTGGCGTTGAAGCCGAATGCCGCACGCATTTCACCGGCCGGCAGCTGGAACAGCGGGCCTTCGATCTTGCCGTCCAGGGTGTGCAGGCGCGTCCACGACTGGATGTCGAAGGTCGGGAAGGCGCCGCGGATCAGTGCGGCGTTGGCCTCRCTGATCTCACCGAACTTGTACGCAGGATGATCGGAGATGATCACACGGCCCGTGCCCGGGTCGATGCTGTAAGGACCGAATGCCTTCTCGAAGCCCTTCACGTTGACGTTGATCGTCTGGTAGGTGGTCGAGTGCGTGCCGGCGGTGGCGAACGCGGTTTCCCAGTTCCAGTCACCGATGTTGCCACGCGCGCCGGTCAGCACGCGGTAGCTCTTGTCGGTGTTGCGCTGGCCGAAGTAGTTGGCGCCGGCATCCTGCAGCAGGTACTGCAGGCCGACCACGCCACCCATCATGGCCTTCAGCTCGGGGCTGGCGTGGTTGTACTCGTTGTTCGGGCCCAGGAACGGATACAGGAACTGGTTGACGTTGTTGCCGGTATCGCGCGAGAACCAGCTGGTCGGGTTGCCGGTGGTGGTGCCGTAGCTGCGCGGGGTACCGCCGTTGGCACGCAGGTCGATATCGGTATAGGTGGCCTCGGCGAAGATCTCGGTGCTGTCGCCCACCAGGAAGGTGCCGTTGAGGTAGGCGGTGTTGCGCTCGGATTTGGCGCCCGCGTCGATCTCGTTGTTCATCCAGGTTTCCCAGACGCAACGGGGGCCGGCCGCTTCACTGGTCAGCACGTTCTTGCAGCCGGGCGCGGCTTCCTGCACGCGGCGGCCGGTCACCGGATCGAACGCGAAATAGCTGCCCGGGTTGAACTCACCCGGCTTGCTGCCCACGCCCAGGCGCAGATTGTTCAGGTAGTTGGGATTGTTGACGTAGTACTGGTCCGGGCGCTTGTCATAGAAGTCGGCCAGCGGAATCGCGTCGCGGCGGTACATGTTCACCGCGCCGTAGATGTTGAAGCGGTTCTCGGTGAGGTCACCGAAGCCGGCGGTGATGCTGGCCTGGCGCTCGCCGTAGGAATCGATGCGCGAGGAGGTGTCGTTGGTGAAGCTGATCTCCGCGCCCTGGAAGTTGCGCTTGGTGATCACGTTGATCACGCCGGCCACCGCGTCGGTGCCGTACACGGCCGAGGCGCCGTCGGTCAGCACTTCCATGCGTTCGATGGCGGCGGCGGGAATCGCATCGATGTTGACGAACTGGGTCTGGAAACCCGCCGGCGCGCCGTAGTACGACAGGCGACGGCCATTCAGCAGCACCAGCGTGCCCTGTGCGCCGAGGCCGCGCAGGTTGGCCTGCGAAGCGCCGTCGGAGCCGGTGAACAGCGAGCGCGAATCCTGCTGCGCTGGCCGGGCCGCCGGCAGGTTGTCGAGCACCTGCAGCAGCGTGCGCGCACCCATGTTCTGGATGTCCTGCTTGCTGATCACCTGCACCGGCGAGGCGGTTTCAACGTCGGTGCGGCGGATGTTGGAACCGGTGACCTCGATGCGGGCCAGGTCGGTGGCCTTGTCCTTGCTCTCCTGGGCGAAGGCAGGAACGGCGACCGACAACAGCACGCCGGCGATGGCCAGCGACAACGGTGCGATCGAACGACAGGGGGGGCGGTGGTGGCGGGCGGGCAACATCGGGGTTCTCTCCTGGCAGGGGTGCGGCGCGAATGGTGGATCAGCGGGCAAAACGCTCCCGGGCCACGGCCCCCACAGTCGTGGTGAAGCCGTAGTCGGAATGGGCGGGGGAGGAGCGGTGTTACGTGGCGGTCATGGGGCGACGATGCTGGCGGAGTCGCCCTCCTGGCCGATCAGCACGGCGTTGGCCCAGTTGGCGCAGACCTGGGCGGGTTGGCTGCCCTGCGCACCCAGCGTGCGCAGGCTCAGGGTGGAAAGGCCACGGATGTCCAGCTCCGGCTTGACCACGCCGGGCGCCTTCACCAGTCCGCTGTCGTACAGCAGGTGGTTGTCACCCCAGACCTGGAACTGCAGGCCACCGGCCGTGCGGCAGGCGTCGTCGATGCCGAGGTCGGCACGCAGCAGGCGCCAACCACCCTGCAGGCGCAGGTCGATGCGGCTGTTGGCGGCCACGCCAAGGCCACGGCGGAACTGCAGGCCGTTCATGCGCATGCCGGCGTCACCGCTGAACGCCTTGTCGGCGTGCACATGGCTGGCCAGCGCGGCCGGCACCGGCAGCTCGGAGAGATAGCGCTGCCGGGCCGGTCGCTCCGGTTCCTGGTGTTCGAGGATGTGGAAGGTGGACAGCGCAATCGGGCCGACGTCGCGCGGTTGCAGCGCGTCGAAGGCACGCGCACTGCCCTGTGCAGCGGTCACCATCGGATCGGTGCTGGAGGCACCGTCACCTTCGGGGTTCTGCACGCTCAACACGCGGAAGCGCAGCAGGCGGCCGGCGTGGGCCGGGAAGTCGATGCGCTGCGTGCCTTCCTTCAGCAGCAGGTGGCCGCGGGCAATCGGTTCACCCCACTCGCCGTTGCTGTCGCCCAGGTACACCTCGTAGTCGCGCACCTGGCCGTGCTTCCAGTTCTTGTCGTTGCGCGGCGCGATGTCGATGCCATCGATCATCTTCCGTTCGCCGAAACCGATCACCCACTCGTGGGCACCGGTACGCACGGCCTGGTTGCGCACGCTGCGGAACCAGGTGGCCGGATCATCATCGAAGGCATTTTCCAGCGCATGGCCGGGTTCTTCGGCCGGGCGGTTGACCACCAGCAGGCTGTCGGCCGGCAGTTCGCGGCCCAGCACCGGTGCGGCCGGATAGGCATCGTCGGCGGCCGCTGCGGCGACGGCGAAGTCCAGCTGCAGCTGCAGCGGCTGGCGGATGTCCTGCGCCGCAGTGCGTACATGCAGGGTGCCGCGACGCTCCTTGGCATCGAAGTACCAACCCTCGCTGGCGCTGTTGAATGCGGTCGCGTCGGCCAGCGCCGGCAGCGCGCGGCCAGCGGCCTGCACCGCACGCGGCGCCTGTCGGCTGAGCACGCGCAGGCCATAGCGGCGCTGTGCCAGCTGGCCGTTGTACTGGCCCTGTACCGCATCGATCTGCACCTGCACCGGGCCACTGCCCTGTGCCGGCGCCTGCACACTGATCCGCTGCGTGCTCGATTCACCCTGCTGGTAGCGGCGGGTGTTGCCGTCATCTTCGTACAGCGTGTACTGCGAATCACCCTGCGGGTACAGGTCGAAGGTCACTTCATCGAGCGGTTTCTCGCCGTCGAACAGCATCGACGGGTACATCGGCAGGATCGCACCGGCGCGCACGAACACCGGCAGGGTGGCCAGGTCCACCTGGCGGTCCAGCTGGCGGCCATCGGCGGCGGCCTGCACGCGGCGGCCATCCCAGTAGTCGATCCAGCCGCCGGCGGGCAGGTGGATGTCGCGGCGCCAACCACGGCTGGCGGCCTGGCTGCGGTACACCGGTGCAACCAGCAGGTCGCGGCCGAGCAGGAACTGGTACTTGTAGGTTTCATCCTGCGCGTGCGGATCGCGCGGGTTGTCCCACATCAGGCCACGCACCGGCGGTGCACCGGTCTGTGCGGCCTCATGCACCAGCCCATACATGTACGGGGTCAGGCGCATCTTCAACTTCAGGTAATCGCGGTTGATGCTGCGGTAGGGCTCGTCGTACCACCACGGGTGCTTGCGCGCATTCGACGACCAGCCGCTCATGCCCATCAGCACCGGGGTGAACGCCTTCCACTGCAGGTCGCGGGTGAAGGTCTCGGCGCTGCCGCCGAAGATCGCGTCCACATCGCCGCTGGCGTAGGCCATGCCGGACAGGCCCGAACCCACCAGGGTCGGCACATGCCAGCGGATGTAGTCCCAGCTGCTGCTCTGGTCGCCGGTCCAGGCCACGGCATAGCGCTGGATGCCGGCCCAGCCCATCACCGTCCACAGGAACGGGCGCGAATCGGAATTGTCGAGGATGCCGTTGAATGCCTGGCGGTTGGCATCCATCGCGAACTGGTAGCCCTTGCCGGTCCAGGCCACGTCCAGTTTCTGCACGCGGCTGCCGGCCTTGCCTACTTCCCAGGCGATCTTGTCGACGCCGTTTTCGGTCCACAGGCCGGTGCGGAAACCGTATCCGGCCAGGCCCTTCACCGTCTCCGGCAGCTGCTTGTAGCCGCAGCCATAGCCATCGTTGGGCAGGATCCAGCCGCCGGGCATGTCATTGGCGCGGTACTGCTTGGCTACGCTGTCGATCACATCGGGGGTGGTGCCGGTCGGGCCGTCGCTCCAGCCTTCGGGCACGGTGCCGGGCTTCTTGCTGTTGTCGCCGTCGTTGTAGCAATCGGCATCGCCGTAGGACAGCGCCCAGCGCGCGACCATGTTCGGGCGACCGGTCAGCTGGGTGTAGCGCTCGATCAGTTTCGGCAGATCGGCGCCAACGAAGTAGTAGGCATCGAAGCGGTCCTCGCGATGCAGCAGGGTGGCCTGGTCGCTCTGGCGCAGGTCGTAGCTGCCGTCGCTCCATGTGTTGCGCAGCATGCCCCAGCCACGGCTGCTCAGCAGCATCGGTGCCGGGCTCGGGCGATCCCCCTCTTCCCACCCACCGGAGTACGAGACTTCCAGTTCGCGGCCCTTGAACTGGTAGCGGCCGTTCTGCTGGCCACCACCGTAATAGCCTTCATCGGCCTGCGAGGACAGCACCTGCACGCTCTGCGCGGCATCCAGGTCCAACGGCTGCAGTTCCTGCCACAGCGCGCTGGGCTGGCCGTTGTCCAGGCGTTCCAGGCGCAGGCGCAGCGGCTGCCGTTGCACATGCAGTACCAGTGCGTCGGTGCGCACGCGGATTTCCTGCGCGTCTTCTTCCAGCTGCGCCTGCACGTTCGCCTTGGGCTGCGGCAGCACGATCGGCGCGGCCTTGTCGCCGGCACCGGTCAGCTTGCCATTGCGGCCGGCCTGCACGCGGATGATGTCGGTGGCCGGCAGTTCGATGCGGATGCGCGTGCCGTTGTCGGTCTGCAGGTCCCAACCACTCACGCCGTCGGTGCTGGCACTGGCACTGACCGAGCGAAGGTTGCCGACCGGTGCGGCCTGGGCCGACAGGGACGCCGACAGCAATGCCGGCAACAGGGCCAGCAGCAGTGGCGAACGACGAACGCAGATTTCCACACGGACTCCCAACCCGTTCACCGGGCGTTTCGAAAGCGGTTGGGCCGACTCTAGGGCAGCGATTCGAAAGATGTCAACAAATTGAAAGGAAAAAGGAAGATATATTTACATGAAACGAAAGTTGGTGCGCTGCAATACTTTGTGTAAGCGCTTGCAACCCCCTGTTAAGCATTGTGCGATACGGCATCTGGCGGTTTCTTTCGTTTCCAGCAGCCTGCCGCGCCGGGAAAGTAGTTGCCTCAATATCTTTCTTTTTACTTTCGGTATTTGACATTTCGAAAGAAAACACAGATGGTGCGGTGGCCCAACTGGAACCTCCGAATGGACGTCACCCTGCTTTCCGATGTGTCCGCCTGGCAGCGCCGCGGCGGAGCCGATACCGCTACCGAAATCGCCCAGCAGCCGGCGCTGTGGGAAGCCCTTGCACAGGATCTGTCGCGTGCCCGCGACCGCCTGCAGGCCTTCCTCGGCGACAGCCTCAATGACCCGAACCAGCGTGTGCTGTTCACCGGCGCCGGCAGTTCCGGCTTCATCGCCGAAATGGTGGCCGATGCGATCAACGCGCAGTGGCCGGCCGAGGTGCGCGTGGTGCACACCACCAGCCTGCTCACCCATCCGGCGCTGTACCTGCAGCGCGACCGTCCGACCCTGCTGGTGTCATTCGGCCGCAGCGGCTCCAGCCCCGAAAGCGTTGCCGCCGTCAACCGCGTGCGCAGCGACGTCGACGATGTGCGCTTTCTGGACATCACCTGCAATGCCGATGGCGAACTGGCCCGTCGCGGCGCCGGCCGTGCCGACACCTGCACCCTGCTGATGCCGTCGGCCAGCTGCGACCGCGCCTTCGCCATGACCAGCAGCCTGACCTGCATGCTGCTGGCCGCGCTGACCGTGTTCGACCGTTCGCCGTGGGATGCGCGCATCGCGCGCCTGAAGCAGATTGCTGGTCTCGCCCGCGAAGGCCAGGCGCAGTGGGATGCACCAGTGGCCGCGCTGGCGCAGCGCCCGTTCAACCGGGTGATCTACCTTGGCAGCGGCCCGCTGGAAGCGCTCGCACGCGAAGCCGCTTTGAAGGTGCTGGAGCTGACCGCCGGCCGCGTGCTGGCGCTGGCCAACACCCCGCTCGGCTTCCGCCACGGCCCGAAATCCACGCTGGACGGCACCACCCTGGTGGTCGTGCTGCGCAGCGGGCAGCCGCTGGCGCGCCGCTATGAACAGGATCTGCTGGAAGAACTGCGCCGCGATGGCGTGGCCGGGCAGGTGCTGTCGATCGGTCCGCATTCGGATATCGGTGCCGACGATGACTACACCCTCACCGTGCCTGCCCTGGATGACCCGTGGCTGGCGCCGGTGTGGCTGGGCTTTGCGCAGCTGTACGCGCTGCAGCGTTCGGCCGCACTCGGCCTGACCCCCGACAATCCGTTCCCGGACGGCACCGTCAACCGCGTGGTCAAGGGTGTCACCATCCACCATGGCTGAGCTGATCGCCAACGCCTGCTACGGCATCGACATCGGCGGCACCAAGATCGAGCTGGTGGTGTGCGATGCGGCGATGCAGGTCACCTGGCGCCGCCGCGTGGCTACCCCGCAGGGCGACTACGACGGCTTCCTGCAGGCGGTGGTGACATTGGTTGCTGAAGCCGATGCTGCGCTGGGTCGCAGCGATGCGGCCATCGGCATCGCCCTGCCCGGCGTGCGTGATCGTCGCAACGGCCGCCAGCTCAGCGCCAATGTGCCTGCGCTGACCGGTCAATGCGTGGCGGCTGATCTGCAGGCACGCCTGCAGCGCCCGCTGCATTTCGGCAACGACCTGCAGTGTTTTGCGCTCTCTGAAGCGCACGGTGGCGCCGCCGATGGCTACCCCAGCATGTTCGGCGCCATCCTCGGCACCGGTGCCGGTGGCGGCTTCTGCCTGCAGGGGCGCCTGCTGTCCGGCTTCAACGGCCTGGCCGGCGAATGGGGCCATTGGAGTGTGCCGGGCCACCTGCTGCAGCGCCATGGACTGCCGCTCATCGACTGCGCCTGTGGCCTGCAAGGCTGCGTGGAGCGCTACGTGTCCGGTAGTGGCCTGGCGATGATCGAGCGTCACCTCGGTGGCAGCGCTGCCGATGCCAGCGTGGTGGTCGCCCTGGCCGAGGCCGGCGATACGCGCGCACGGCAGGCGCTGGACATCCATCGCGACCTGCTCGGCCACAGCCTGGCCGCACTGGTGCTGGCACTGGACCCGCACGTGATCGTGCTCGGTGGCGGCCTGTCCCAGTACGCACCGCTGTACCAGCTGTTGCCGGCGGCCATCGCCGCGCATCTGTTCAACGGCGTGCAGGTGCCGCCCATCGTGCCGCCGCGCTTCGGCGATGCCGGTGGTGCACGCGGTGCCGCCCTGCTGGCCTGCCAACCCTCGTTTTCCTGATGTCCGGAGCTTGACCATGTCCCCGTTGCAGACCCTGCTTGCCTCCCACCGCGCCGGCCACAACGTCGGCCTGTACAGCGTCTGCTGCAGCAACGAACAGGTGCTGCGTGCGGCCATGCACGTGGCGTTGGCGCACGATACCGTGCTGCTGATCGAAGCTACCTCCAACCAGGTCGACCAGTTCGGCGGCTACACCGGCATGACCCCGCCGCAGTACCGCGACTACGTCGGCACCCTGGCCGATGAGGAAAGCTTCCCGCGCGAGCGCTTGATCCTCGGCGGTGACCACCTTGGCCCGAACGCCTGGCAGAAGCGCCCGGCCGCCGAAGCGATGACCCATGCGCGCGTGCTGATCGAGGCCTACGTCGCCGCTGGTTTCCACAAGATCCACCTGGACTGCAGCATGTCCTGCGCCGATGACCCGGTGCCGCTGCCCGATGCCATCGTTGCTGCACGTTCGGCCGAGCTGGCCGAGATCGCCGAGCGCACCGCCGCCGAGCACGGCCTGCCGCCGCCGGTCTATGTCATCGGCACCGAAGTGCCGATTCCCGGTGGCGAAGCCTCGCTGGCCGGTGGCCTGCAGGTGACCACCCCGGCCGCCGCTGCGCAGACCCTGGCCATCCACCGGCAGGCCTTCGATACCCCGCTGCTGCGCGATGCATGGCAGCGTGTGCTGGCCATGGTGGTGCAGCCGGGCGTGGACTTCGACCACAGCAGCGTGCACGAGTACGACGCGGCCGCCGCCAGCGAGCTGGCCGACTTCCTCGAACAGCAGCCGCGCATCGTGTTCGAAGCGCATTCGACCGACTACCAGCGCGAAAGCGGCCTGCATGCCCTGGTGCGCGACCATTTCGCCATCCTCAAGGTCGGCCCCGCGGCCACCTTCGCCTATCGCGAAGCGCTGTTCGCACTCGCTGCCATCGAAGCCGAGCTGCTGCCGGCCGCGCAGTGCTCGCGCCTGCCGCAGGTGCTGGACGAGGTGATGGTGGCGCAGCCGAAGTCCTGGCAGTCGTACTACCAGGGCGACGAAGCGACGCTGCGCCTGCTGCGCAGCTATTCCTTCAGCGACCGCTGCCGCTACTACTGGGGCGAGCCGGCGCTGGTGCAGGCCGTGCAGACCCTGTTCGCCAACCTGGAACAGCACGCGCCGCCGCTGGTGCTGCTCAGCCAGTACCTGCCGGAGCAGTACCGCGCCGTGCGCGAGGGCACCCTGGCCAATGCGCCTACCGCGCTGGTGCAGCATCGCATCGGCCTGTGCCTGGGCGAATACGCCCGCGCCTGCAGCGCCAACCAGGCTGGAACCCGCAAGCACAACGAAAGTTCGGCTGCCGCCGATCTTGCGAACGGCTAATCTCTACCTTTCCCCGCGAAACCGAGAATGGCCATGCGCAACACCCGCTCCCGCCGGCAACAGATCCTGCAGCTGCTGATCGAGCACGGCTCGGTGCAGGTGGCCGATCTGGTCGAGCGCTTCGGCGTGTCGGCCGTGACCATCCGTGCCGACCTGACCCACTTCGAATCGCAGGGGCTGGCCACGCGTACCCACGGCGGTGCCACCCTGGTGCGTACACCGCCGCAGGAACAGGACATCCACGAAAAGGATGCGCTGAACCTGCCGCTGAAAGACTCCATCGGTACGGCGGCCGCGCGCCTGGTGCAGGCCGGTGACAACATCATCATCGACTCCGGCTCCACCACGATGACCCTGGCCCGCCATCTGCGCGAACACCGCGATGTGACGGTGATGACCAACGGCCTGAACATCGCCTGGGAACTGGCCAACGCCGCCGGCATCACCGTGCTGCTGACCGGCGGACTGCTGCGCCAGCAATCGCTGTCGCTGCAGGGCAGCCAGGCCGAAGCCAGCCTCAACTCCTACAGTTTCGACACGCTGTTCCTGGGCGTGGATGGCCTGGACCTGCAGTTCGGCCTGACCACCCACGACGAAGCCGAAGCCCGCCTCAACCACCGCATGGTCGAACGCGCGCGGCGCATCGTGGTGCTCACCGACGCCTCCAAGTTCGGTCGCGTCAGCCTGCACCGCATCGCCCGCCTCGATCAGATCCACGCCATCATCACCGAYGCCGGCATCGACGAGGCAACCCGCGAAGGGCTGCAGCGGCTGGGCATCGAAGTGATCATCGCCGAGCCCCCCGCATGACCGACACCCGCTCCCTGCACGGCCGCATCCTCACCCCGTTGGGCTGGCGTCGCGGCCAGGTCCAGTTCGATTCACACGTGCGCCAGCTGCAGGTAGACGACCACAGCGGCGGCGATGACCCGCAGCTGCCGGTGATCCTGCCCGGCTTCATCGACCTGCACGTGCATGGCGCGGCCGGCGTCGACCTGATGCAGGGCGGCGACGTGACCCGCACCATCGCCCGCACCCATGCGCGGTTTGGTACCACCACGCTGCTGGCGACCACCATGACCGCTGGCCTGGACGAGATCGAATACGCGCTGCAGGGCGTTGCGGCAACGATGGCAGCGCCCGATGCCGATGCCGCCTGCATCGCCGGTGTGCACCTGGAAGGCCCCTTCATCAGCCCGCAGCGGCTGGGCGCACAACCCAATCGTACGATCGAGGCGACGATGGCGCTGGTGCGGCAGCTGCACGCGCTGGCACCGATCCGGGTGATGACGCTGGCGCCGGAGATCGGCGAGCACACCGCACTGATTCCCGCGCTGTCCGCACTCGACATCCGCGTGCAGCTCGGCCACAGTGCCGGCACCTACGAGGAAGGCGTGGCCGCATTGCAGGCCGGCGCTTCCGGCTTCACCCATCTGTTCAACGGCATGACCGGCGTCGACCACTACCGGCCGGGCATCGCCGCCGCTGCCCTGGCGCATGCGCAGTACGCCGAGATCATTCCCGACCTGCAGCACATCCACCCCGGCGTGATCCGTCTGGCCGCACGCGCGATTCCGCGCCTGTATGCGGTGACCGACGCGACCGCCGCCACCGGCATGCCCGATGGCGAGTACGCGCTGGGCGAGCAGCGCGTACAC
>NZ_JBFRFE010000042.1:0-13032 GCF_052114665.1 Stenotrophomonas sp. 2YAF22
TCACGCGGCTGCCGGCCAGCGGCCGGCACTACCCGCACCGCGTTGCCGCGACACAAGGCCGCCAACGGGGTCATTCAGCTTTCCGACGCAGCGCCTTTCCGCCCGCGCCACAGGGCCTGCGCCGCTGCAGTCACCCTACTGTGCCCTTTTCGCCTTCGGCACTGTGTCTATAAATGTCGCCCTCAGCCTCTCAAGGTGGTCCTGCCCGGTGCCATGCCGCGCGATCCACACTCACAAGGAGGCCCCATGCGCCGCATCCTCATCCTGCTCGCCACCCACGTACTCACCCTCGGCCTCGGCTTCGGTCTGGGCGTGTATTTCCTGCCCATCCTGATCGCGCCCGACGATCCGCCGGTCGAGCAGGTACAGACCGCGATGGCCGACGCCACCTATCGCACCACCTTCCGTCGCGACCTCAAAGGCAGTGACGCGGTGCATTGGGCCGAAGGCAAGGTCAGCGTCAGCGCCCGCCAGGTCGCCTTCGACGGCAAGATGGGCCCGGGCCCGGACTACAAGGTCTACCTGGTCCACGACTTCGTCGACAACAAGGCCGACTTCCTGAAGATCAAGGCCAAGGCCAAGCGTATCGGCGAGGTCAAGACCTTCAACCGCTTCCTGGTGGATGTGCCGGCCGATGTGGACGTGGACGAATTCACCACCGTCGTGGTGTGGTGCGAGCGCTTCTCGCAGTTCATTTCAGCCGGGCAGTACCGGAAGCCGGGCTGAGGCTGGACATCATCCGGGTAGTGCCGGCCGCTGGCCGGCAGCCGCGTGAACTGCCCGAAGATCCGGAGGTTGCCGRCCAGCGGCCGGCACTACCGGATCCACGCCATGCGTGGATGCACGTGGATGGAATGAAGGGGCGGAGCCGGCCGATAAGCCGGGTTCTGTCGTGGACAGTCATTCCTCTAGGCGTTACGTCGCCGCAACGCTCAAGCAACCTACCCGGATCCAACGCGGGCCGCGCCAATGGATCCCTATTTGGTCTTGCTCCAGGTGGGGTTTGCCGTACCGGTCTGTTGCCAGACTCGCGGTGCGCTCTTACCGCACCATTTCACCCTTACCGGCCTTCCGAAGAAGACGTAGGCGGTATCTTTCTGTTGCACTTTCCGTCGGCTTGCGCCGCCCAGGCGTTACCTGGCACCTTGCCCTATGGAGCCCGGACTTTCCTCGGCACCCCCGAAGGGATGACGCGACTGTCTGGCCGACTCCGCCGTGCGCATTCTACCGCACGCGGGCCTGCCCTGCCGGGTTGATCGCGGCGCGCGATTCATCCATCCACGCATGGCGTGGATCTACCGAGGCTTCGCACGCCCCATCAAGGCCGCCCGCGACTCCAGCTCCACCGTCACCGTCAATTCGCGCGACTGCGGCTTCATGCCGTCCCATTCAACCCGGCGCAGCCTCACCTCCACCCGGTCACCTGGATTGCGGGATTTCAACGCCTGCCCAATACCGAAGACCGTCTTCACCCGGGTGCCATCCACCGCCAGCACTTCATCCCCCATGCGCACGCCGGCCCGGCGCGCGGGACCGTCGTCGGGCTCGGCTTCAACCACGGCAGGGCCACTCATCTGAATCCCCAGCACCGGGCGCAGCGCATCATTGCGCAGATCACCCTCACCGGCCCGGTCGCGCGCAAGCTCGGCCGCGCCCAGCAAGGCGTCGTCCAACGCTGCGTCGAAATAGGGCGCGTTATCCACGAAGGCCCCGCACTGCCACTGCGCGCGTTCGGGCAGCTGCATGCGACCAGCGCGCAGCGCCAGTTGCAGGTCGCGCCACTGCGTCGCGCTGACGTACCGCTGCTGGGTACTTACTACCTGCTGGTACGCCGCCTCGATCGTTGCGCGGTTGTCGGCGTCCACCTGCAGGCAAGCGTCGTACGACTCCAGAACATCGCGCGCCATGCGGTACATCACGTAGCGACTGTAGTTCCGGGCCGGATCCAGCTGCTTGATGCTCACCAGACCGGGGTCGAACAGCGCGTAGCCGATGTAATCCCGGCCCAGATCGGCCTCGGTCATGGCCTCGATGTCGTCGCCCGCGGTGACCGGGGCKGGCGCGCCAACCAGGGCAAGCAGCAATGACAGTCCGTTTGCCAGCATCTTTTTCCTCCATGAAGAACTACGGGACTTCCCCCGACGCCCCAAAACTAACATCTCAACCCTTGTTCCAAATTGTCGGTATTTACTTCATTTATACCGACACTATGGAACAATCGCCCAATGACCGACCCACTCGCCATTGCCAAGGCCTTGATCCAGCGCACGGGCGCGGCACGCTCGCGCGATCTGGTCCGCGCCGGCGTAGCCCGCGCGCAGCTGTCGCGACTTGTCGCCGCTGGCAACTTGCAACGGCTGTCCCGGGGCGTGTACATGCTGCCCGGCCTGGCTTCGGCGGAAGGACAGGAGGGACTGCAGGTTGTCGCCGAGCGCACTGCTTCGCCGCGACTGTGCCTGCTGAGCGCCCTGCGCCAGCACGGCCTGACCACCCAGACACCCTTCGAAGTCTGGATTGCCATTGGCAACAAGGATCGTGCGCCCCGTATCGACTGGCCGCCTCTGCGGGTTGTCCGCATGTCGGAAAAGACACTGGAGGCGGGGCTGGAACCACTGCAGGTCGGACGCCGGCACGTGCGCACGACCTGCGTGGCCAAAACCGTTGCCGACTGCTTCAAGTACCGGAATCTGGTGGGTATGGACGTTGCCATCGAAGCGCTGCGGGACGCGCTGCGCGAGGGCGCGACCACCGTGGATGAGCTTTGGAGGTATGCACGCCTCTGCCGCGTTGCCAGACTGATGCGCCCCTATCTTGAAGCGCTGGCATGACCTCCACGCCCTCCTCAGACCGCATCCGCTCCATACGGCAGCGGCTGCGTGACCGCGCACGGGAGCGCGACGAAGACTTCCAGTTCGTACTGGATCGCTTCGCGGTAGAGCGGATGCTGTACCGGCTGTCGATGTCCCCTTACCGGCAGCAGTTCCTGCTGAAGGGCGCGATGCTTTTCGCGATATGGTTCGACGTTCCTCATAGGCCCACCCGTGATGCCGACTTCCTGGGGCACGGATCGTCTGATCCCCAGCAGCTGATGCGCATCGTGCATGACCTGTGCGCGATTGAACTGGACGATGGATTGCAGTTCGATGCGGCCTCGGCTGCCATCGAATCGATACGCGAAGGCTCCCACTACCAGGGACTGCGCATGCGACTGTGCGCTCAGTTGGGCAATGCCCGCTGCCACGTCCAATGGGATGTCGGGTTCGGCGATGCCGTCCATCAGCCGCCGCCTGAATGCAACTACCCGGTACTGCTCGATGAGTTCCCGTCACCCCGATTGCGGGTCTACCCGCGGGAAGCCGTCACAGTACTGGGCATCGCCAACAGCAGGATGAAGGACTACTTCGATCTGCTGGCGCTGGCGCGCGAAGGTGAAATGGCAACCTCCTCACTGAGCGAGGCGATTCGCGCGACGTTCGAACGCCGCGGTACACATTGGCCGCAAGCGCTGCCGTTCGGCTTGTCGAAGGCATTTGCCGACGATGCGCAGAAACAGGCGCAGTGGAGAGCCTTCCTGCGCAGAAATCGCCTGTTGGCCCCACCCTTGGACGTAGTGATAGGTGAAATCAGCACCTTCATCCGCACGCTGCACACGTAACGACCCTCGGGTGTCTGAGGTCGGAGCCCCTGCAGGGGTCCGACCCCGCGCATCAACTGCCGTACAACGCCTTGCGCGGTGCGCCGGTCAATTCGGCCGCCAGCTTGGCGGCGGTCGACGGCGGCAGGTGCTCGCTCAGCTTGGCGTAGACCTGACGGCCATGGGCCAGCTGCGCCTCGGCATCATCGCCAGCGCCCTGCACCATCACCACGAACTCGCCCTTGCGCTGGTTGTCGTCCGCTTCCACCTGCGCCAGCAGCCCGGCCAGGTCGCCGTCCAGCACGGTCTCGAACAGCTTGGTCAGCTCGCGCGCCAGCACGGCCGGGCGCTCGCCGCCAAAGATCGCCGCCATGTCGGCCAGGGATTCGGTAATGCGGTGCGAGGATTCGTAGAACACCATCGTGCGCACTTCGCCGGCCAGCGCCTGCAGGCGATCGCGGCGGCCGCTGGCCTTGGCCGGCAGGAAGCCCTCGAACGTAAAGCGGTCGCTGGGCAAGCCGGCCACGCTCAGCGCGGCGATGGCGGCGCAGGCGCCGGGAATCGGGCTGACCTTGATGCCGGCCGCGCGCGCCGCACGCACCAGCCGGAAGCCGGGGTCGCTGACCAGCGGGGTGCCGGCATCGCTGACCAACGCCAGCGATTCGCCTGCCTGCAGGCGGGCCACCAGGCGCTGGGCCAGCGCCTCTTCGTTGTGCTCGTGCAGCGCCACCAGCGGCTGTTGGATGCCGAAATGGGACAGCAGCTGGCCGCTGCGGCGGGTGTCCTCGGCGCAGATGGCCGCCACCGAACGCAGCACGTCCTGCGCGCGCGGGCTCAGATCGGCCAGGTTGCCGATCGGCGTGGCGACGACATACAGGGTTGGGACACTCATTTCAGCGGTACTCACGGGGCAAGGGTAGAATCCTAGCGTGTACCTGGCCAAGGCCGCTGCCCTCATCGCATGGACCCGATCATGAACAAGCCCGCCGCACGCATCTCTGCCCTGTCGCTGTCGTTGATGCTGCTGGCCGGTTGTGCCACCACCAGCCTCGTCAGCGCGCCCGAATCGCCGGCCCAGAGCCAGGCGCTGGCGCTGATCGAACAAGGCAAGCCGCGCGACGCCGCCCTGCAACTGGAAGCGTTGGCCGCCACCCTGCGTGGTGGTGCCCGTAGCAACGCCCTGGCCGATGCGGCCTGGGCCTGGCATCTGGCCGGCGACAGCGCACGCGCGCGCAGCCTGCTGGGCCAGGTGACCGCCCGCCAGGTGAACGGTGCCAGCCTGCAGCGCTACCAGCTGGCCAGTGCCGAGCTGGCGCTGGCCGACAAACAGCCGGCGCAGGCGCTGGCCCTGCTGAAGGATCATGGCGACAGCGTGCACCCGAGCCTGCGCACGCGCTGGTCGCTGGCCCGCGCCAATGCCCTGCAGGCCACCGGCGATGCCTTCGGCGCCGCCACCGAACGCGCCCGTGCGCACGCCGGTCTGGCCGGTGCTGCGCGCAACGAGAACCAGGCTGCCATCTCCGGCCTGCTCGGCACCCTCGACGATGCCACCCTGCGCAGCCGTGCCGCCGCGCTGCCGGCCAATGACCCGCTGTACAACTTCGCTGGCCGCGCGCTGATCGCCCGTGGCCTGCCGCTGCCGCGCCCATTCGATCGCGATGGCGCCGCCCAGTTCGACACCAACAAGCGCCCGCCGGCGATGAGCGATGGCTACCGCCCGCCGGCCAAGCTGGCGGTGCTGCTGCCGCTCAGCGGCCGCCTGGCCACCGCCGCGCAGCCGGTGCGCGATGGCCTGCTCAGCGCTTACTACGGCGAAACCCGCCGTCGTCCGGAGGTTAATTTCTTCGATACCGCCGGTACCCCGGCCGGTGCGCTGGCCGCGTATGACAAGGCCGTAGCGTCCGGTGCCGACTTCGTGGTCGGCCCGCTCGGCCGCGACGAAGTGGACGCCGTGTACGGCCGGCAGCAGCTGCCGGTGCCGGTGCTCGGCCTGAACCGCGGCAAGGATGCACCGCCCGCCGGCAGCGCCGGGTTCTCGCTGGCACCGGAGGACGACGGCATCGTCGCCGCCGAATACATGCGTGGCCGCGAGCGGAGCAAGGCGCTGGTGATCAACAGCAGCGACGACACCGGCCGCCGCGCCGCAGCCGCCTTCGCCCAGCGCTTTGCCCAGCGCGGTGGTAGCGTCGCCGCCACCATCGCTGTCAGCGAAACGGTGGGTGATGTCAGCGCGCAGGTACGCAACGCCGGCGCGGTCGATGCGGTGTTCCTGGCCGTACGTGCACCGCAGGCCCGCCTGCTGGCGCCGCAGCTGGCGCTGGCCGGTGCCGGTGGTGCCACCCGCGTGGGTACCTCGCAGCTGACCACCGGCAGCGGCAAGGTTGAAGAAGACGTGGCACTGGACGGCATCATCTACCCGAACGAAGCCTGGAACGTGCGCAGCGTGTCCGGCGTGCCGTCCGCTGCCCAGGTCACGCAGACCCTGCCCAGCGCGCGCGGCGCCGCCAGCCGCCTGTTCGCCTTCGGTGCCGATGCGTGGAAGATCAGTGCCTACCTGGACAAGCTGGCCACCGAAGGCGGCCTGGACGGCGCCACCGGCACGCTGTACCTGGACAGCAACGGCAACATCCTGCGCCAGCCGGCATGGTCCACCTTCAGCGGTGGCCGGCCGATGCCGATCGCCGGTGGTCGCTGAGCACCTGCAACGTGGCTCGGCGGTGGAAGCCGCCGCCGAGCAGCATCTGCAGCAGGCCGGGTTGCAGCCGCGTGCGCGCAACGTGCGTTATCGCGGCGGTGAACTGGACCTGGTGATGGATGACGCCGGCACCGTGGTGTTCGTGGAAGTGCGCTACCGCGCGCGACAGGACTTCGGTGGCGGCGCGGCCTCGGTCGATCCGCACAAATGCCGCCGCCTGATCCACGCTGCGCAGCTGTACCTCCAGGACCATCCCGCCATGGCCAATGCGCCCTGCCGCTTCGATGTGGTTGAAGCCACGGGTGAACCACCGCAGCTGCATTGGCTGCGTGATGCGTTCCGGCTGGACGACTGCTGATGGCTACCCTATGCCGGCCAGCGGACGGCACTACCAGAGCCGATGCCTGATGCCCTCGATCATCACCCACGCGGCGGTGCCACTGGCGTTGTGGTGCGCCGCTGATCGCGGCCGCATTCCACCGCGCCTGCTGGGCGCCGGCGTGATCGCGGCGATGCTGCCCGACGCCGATGTACTCGCGTTTGCCCTGCACATTCCCTACGCCGATGCGTTCGGCCATCGCGGAGCCAGCCACTCGTTGCTGTTCGCCCTGGTGCTCGCCGTGTTGGCGGCGGTGTTGGCGTTCTTTGGTAGCCGCCGACCTGGGTCGGCGCCGCTCAGCTCCGGTAGTCGCCAACCTTGGTTGGCGGTGCTGTGCCAACCAAGGTTGGCACCTACCACGGCAAAGCCAACCTTGGCATCTACCGTACAAGCGGCGGCGTTCGTGTTCGTCTGCGCCGCCAGCCATCCATTGCTGGATGCGTTGACCTCCGGCGGCCTTGGCGTTGCCCTGGCCTGGCCCTGGAGCGAACACCGCTTCTTCGCGCCCTGGCGCCCGATCCGCGTTTCACCGTTTGCCCCGCAGTTCTTCAGCGCGCGCGGCGTGGCCACCTTGCTGTCGGRACTGCGTTGGGTCTGGCTGCCGCTGGCCGGTGCCGTTGTTGCCTGGAAACTGATTCACCCCGCCCCCGCTGCCCCACGAGATCTGTCATGAGTACTGCCCTGCCCTCCGCATTGGTTGCCGAACTGTCCGCCCTGCTGGGCAGCGACGGCTGGCGCATGGATGACGGCGCACTGGAGGCGAACGCGCAGGACAACTCGTGGCGCCACCAGCGCCCGGCTGCGGTGGCACTGCCGGCAGATATCGAACAGGTGCAGGCGCTGGTGCGTGCCTGCCGCGCGCATGGCGTGGCCTTGGTCGCACGCGGTGCGGGCACCGGCACCACCGGCGCCGCCGTGCCAGTGCCCGGCAGCATCGTGCTGTCGTTCACCCGCATGGACCGCATCCTCGAGATCCGCGCCGGTGACCGCTGCGCCGTGGTGCAGCCGGGCGTGCTCAACGGAACGCTGCAGCAGGCACTGGCACCGCACGGCCTGTTCTGGGCACCGGACCCGTCCAGCGCCGAGATCTGCAGCATCGGCGGCAACCTGGCCTRCAATGCCGGCGGTCCGCGCGCGGTGAAGTACGGCACCAGCCGCGACAACGTGCTGGGCCTGGTGGCGGTGACCGGTACCGGCGAGGTGATCCGCTGCGGCGGCGCCTACACCAAGGACGCTACCGGCTACGACCTGACCCACCTGTTGGTGGGCAGCGAAGGCACGCTGGCGCTGATCGTGGAAGCCACGCTGAAACTGACCCCGCTGCCGGTCAGCCAGGCCGGCCTACGCGTGCTGTACCGCGACGCAGATGCCGCCGCCGCTGCCGTGTCGCGGCTGATGTCGCAGCCGGTGGTACCCACGCGATTGGAGTTCATGGACGCGCGCAGCCTGGAGCTGCTGCGGCTCAACAGCGCCGACGTACCCGAGGCGGGCGCGATGCTGCTGGTGGAAGCCGACGGCGACCACGACACCCTGCCCTACCTGCTGCAGGCATTGGCCACCGCCGCGGAGGGTGACGGCATGATCGCGCTGGATGTGGCGATGGAAGGGGCCGCGCGCGAGAAACTGTGGGCCGCGCGCAAGGCGCTGTCGCCTGCGCTGCGCAGCRTCGCCCCGGGCAAGATCAAYGAAGACGTGGTGGTRCCGGTGTCGCGCATTCCCGACCTGGTGGCCGGCGTGCAGGCGTTGGCGCGCGACTACACACTGACCATCGTCACCTTCGGCCATGCCGGCAACGGCAACCTGCACGTCAACATTCTGTACCACCCCGACGACGCCGATGAAAACGCACGCGCGCATGCCGCGCTGCCGAAGATTTTTGAACTGACCTTGGCGCTCGGCGGCACGTTGTCCGGCGAACACGGCATCGGGTTGGCCAAGCGCGATTTCATGGCGCAGGCCTTTTCACCGGCCACGCTGGAAGCGATGCGGGCGATCAAGCACGCGCTGGACCCCGATGGCATCCTCAACCCGGGCAAGGTGCTGCCGCCGGTGTGAACCTGCACGGCCGACCGCAGCGCGGCTCCCGCACCTACCCGCTATGGCAGCACCATGTCGCGGCGGCGCGCCTTCATCGGTAGGTCGCTGTCAGCACCGCCTCGCCAATGATCGTCCCGGGTTGCAGGGCATCGGCCGTGCGCCTGTAGCGCGCGGTGAAGGGAACGTCCTGGCTGCCCTTGCTGGACCAGCCGTGCTGCCAACGCTGTCCGAACTGCACCGGGTTGCCTGCGCGCAGCATCTCCAGCCGCACGCCACCTGCGTCGGACCCGCCCGCAGGCGTCAGCAGGCTGCCAGCATTGCCGGCGTCGTTGGCATCGGTCAGCACCATCTCCACATCCACGTTTGCACTCGGGCAGGTCATGGCCACTGCCACCGCCTTTTCCCCTGCCGTACTGCCCGCAGCCGCCAGAAGATCGGCCGACACCGGATCCAGCGATTGCGAACTGTCGGCCAGCGTACAGGTCAGCGTGGGCACGTTCACCTCGAGGCTCACGTGGTGCTGGATGCTCTGCGAAGGATCGTTCTCGTCCCACGAGGTCGCCGTGCCCAGCGATGTCAACGGAATGCTCTCCATGGCCCCACCGCGGAAGAACAGCACGACGGCGAGGTTGACCGAGACCCCTTCAGTTGCGGGCGACACGAAGCCGGGATTGCGATGACGCCTGCCCACGGGCACCGAGTCTTGGCTGCGGCCACCGCTAAGGTCAACTGCGTCCACCAAATGCACGAAGCCGATCAGCGGCGAGCGCGGCCCAAGGCTATACACGCTGTAGGTCCTCCCGGCGTCCGTAATCTCTCGCTCGTACGTCAATCCGCTGAACGGCAGCTCAGTGAGAAACGCGTTCTGCCCACTGTCGCACTGATACCCCCCCTTCACAACGCCGCTGCTGACCACCGTCAATCGCCTGTCCGGCAGATCCAGGTTCGGCATCGTGAGGCTGACGGTGAGGTCCTGGTCGCCGGGAGCAAGCCGGATGCAGCCGGCAGAGGCTAGCGGGGAGAGTGACAACAGCGCCACCACCAGCGCGGCGCCGTTGCGGACGCGCCGCTTGGCACAAGCTGTCGGCTGACGGACACTGGCAGCGCTCATCAGTCGTAGGCCGCCGTCACCGTGATCTCGGTCTGCACCGCGCCGGCGGTCAGCCCCCCCAGCACCGGCAGGTAGTAGCCTGCGCGCAGCGCATAGCTGGCGGTCGCACCGGTGACCGGCACCACGAGGTCGCGCGTGCCGCAACAGCCACCCGCTCACAGATAGTCCGCCGTCACCACCACCTCGGTCCGCACCACGCCGGCGTTGATGCCACTGGTGGACGGCAGGTAGTAGCCGGCACGCAACGGATAGGTGGCCGTGGCGCCACTCACCACCAGATCCACACTGTCGCCCTTCGTCAGATAGGTGGTGCCGGTGGCCGCTGCCAGCAGCGCAACGCTTACCCCGGTGGCGGCATCGGCGGCCGCAGTGTTCTTCCAACGCAGCGCGTCGCCATCGGCGGCGGTGCCGTCGAAGGTGAGGGTGGCCTTGGTAACGCCGATGCAGCCAGTGAAGTTCAGTGCACCGGCCTTGAGCGCGTTGTCGCCGACGGTCATTTCGTTGGCCTTGACCGGGTCCAGGGATATCTGCGCGTCCGCCAAGGTGCAGGTGCCGGGCAGTACGCGACCGGTAATGGTCAGCGTGGCCGCGAAAGCGGCCGGGGCGATACAGGCCAGCAGGAAAGCGATGGCGATACGGGTGGGGAAAGCAGTGGAAGCGTGCATGGGATGACCTCGTGATGGAACGACGGAAAAGGGTTCAAGGTGCGTCGGTGGTGGCAGCCTGCAGGACCGCCTGCAGGCCGGGCGATAACGCGGGGTACGGCGTGCACACCGCCTGGGTCCAGGACAGGCCGTACGCGTCGGCGGCGGCAGGCGTGGTGTATTCCAGGCGGCAGCGGTGCGGGCCGTCCGGGTCCACGATCAACGCGCCGCTGTCGTTCGCGCCGCGCAGCTGGATCACGCCGCCCTGGCCCACCGCGCCCATCGGCTGGCCGTTGTCATCCACGACCCGCGCAGCGAACGGCAACGGCTGGCCGAGCGCATCGGTGGCGTCGATGAACAGCGTGCGCTCGCGCGTGGCGGTGAACGCCACCCGCACGATGCTGCCCGCGGTGGGCGCCACGCGCTGGGAGGTCTGCAGCAGCTCCACTTCCAGCGGCAGGCCGGACGGGTCCAGGTCGATCTGGTTCCAGCGATAGGGGCTGACATGCGGCAACAACGCGTAGCCATTGCCGGCCACACGGATCGGGTCGCCATAGCCCACTTTCGCCCCTTCGGCGCCCTCGGCCTGGACCAGCACGAAGCCCTCGCCCACCGCGGGACCGAAGTTGATGCCACCCGCGTGCAGCGCCACGCTGCCAGCCGCCCCCAGGTTGAGGCTGCGGTAGCGTTGGGCCTGGCTGTAGCCCGCGTTCAACGCAACGGTGCCCCCCTGGTAAGCAACATAGGTATCAACGCTGCCCGACTCGGCGGCCGACCGGCTGGCCGTGGCGCTGTAGGTCAGTGCGCGGGATTCGCCCAGCGCACCTGCGACCCCCAGCTGAAGCTTGCCACCCTGGCCGGAATGGCCCACCTGGGTGGTCGCGCGTGGCGCACTCGGGCTTCGCCCCAATGGCACGCCGAAGGTGAAGGTGTAGCGGGTGTCCTGGCGACCGTCACCGAGGCGATAACGCATTGCTGACAGGCTGTAGTTGGCGCGGCCCAACGTACTCTGGAAGCCGAGCTGAAAGTCGTTCTGCCGCTGCGTGCTGTCCCAGTAGGCCACATGGCCGCCGCTGAGGTACACCGAGCTGCGCGCGCCAAGCCGCTGGGTGAAATTGACCTGGTAGCGCTGTCGCGCACGCGTGCTGTAGCCCCACGCATCGTCGTGCGCGCGCGCGGCATCGTTGAGGGTGAGGTAGCCGCGCGTGCTGTAGCGATAGGCGGCAAGACCGACGTTGGTGCCTGTTCGTGCAACGTAGCGCTGAAAGTTCAAGCGGATGCTGTTGCCGGTCACCGCATCGTCTCCGCGCAGACGCGCGCGCGAGTGGGTCACATCGGCACCGAAGGCGCCGATCGCGGTGTTGATGGCTGCACCGGCCAGCACCGACTGGTACGCCTCACCCGCCTGCGCACCGCCGAGCAGGGTCAGGCGGTTGCTGATGCCACGCGCGTAGGTGCCTTCGGCAAACCGCAGGGGCTCCACGTTGCCGCCGGCATCGCGCAGCACGCCAGCCGTGGCACTGAAGCGGGAAGAGCCGACCCGCAGTGCCTGTGGCACCGCAGAAAAACTGACCGAGAAGCGCTGTTCGCGGCCGTCGGCCTCGGTCACGGTGACAACCAGGTCGCCACCGAAGTTGGTGGGATACAGGTCTTCGATCAGGAACGGACCCGGCGCGACGTTGGCCTCGTGGATGATGTTGCCGTTCTGGTGAATGCGCACCACTGCATTGCCTTCGGCGATGCCGCGTACCGCCGGTGCATAGCCGCGCAGTGAATCGGGCAGCATGCGCTCGTCGGTGGCCATGCGCACGCCGGTGAACGCCACGCTGTCGAACAGTTCGCCACCGGTATTGCCCTGTCCGAGCAGCAGCTGGCTGTTCCACTCTGGCAGGTCGCGTTGCAGGTGGCTGCTGATCACGTCGTGATGGGTACCGCGCTCGCCCTGGTTCACTGATGCACGATGGCGCAACCGCCACGCACCCAGGTTGAGGCCGGCACGCAGGCCCAGGTAACGGTTGTCGCGCCCATCGCTGCGGTGCTGGTTGAAACTGTAGTCAATGAACCCGGCGTTGATGCCGCGGTCGCGCTGCGCCGGGGCGACATACCCGCGCGCATGCTGTGTCTGGGCGGCCTGCGGCACGCTGATATCCAGCTGCAGGCTGCTGCTGTCGAAGGCCACGGTTGCGCCTTCAACCAGTGCCGGCAGATCCATACAGGTGGCGTCCTGCGCTGCCAATGCGTCCAGATAGGCCGGCTTCAACGATAGATGGCCTGCCAGCTCGGCGGGCAGACAGGCCGTGGCGATATGCGGGTCACTGGAGGCGACGAAGGAGATGTCGCGTGCCAGCAGAAACTGGCCATTGACGTTCACTTCCACCGCGTAGTCACCGGCGGGCAGTGGATTGCCATTGGCATAGCGTGACATGTCGATGGCGTCGCCACCGAGCAGGAAGCCTTCGCTGAACTCGATAGCCGGCGCGGGCGCTGCCCATGCAGGTGCGGCCAACACCAGTGCAATGGCTGCCGACAGGG
>NZ_JBFRFE010000043.1:0-12785 GCF_052114665.1 Stenotrophomonas sp. 2YAF22
CCTCTTGATCCCATGGCTGCCGGCCAGCGGCCGGCACTACCGTTCGGTATTCATGCCGTCACGGCTGCGCGATCTGGGGTAGGGCCTCACTCTGCAACCTCTTGATCCCGTGGCTGCCGGCCAGCGGCCGGCACTACCGATCGGCAGGATTCAGGGCGTCAGCGAATCCAGCGCAGCTTCCAGCGCGTCGAGATTCGGCAACAGCGCGCTCTGTTCACCCAGCAGCACGCGCATGTGCACGATGTCGGGCAGGGTTTCTTCGGACGCGTCGGCCAGCAGGCCGTCGCGCGGAACCGAAATCAGCTGCGGGAAACTCTGCGTCAACAGTGCGTAGTAAGGGCGCTGTGCATTGCCGTTGAGGGTCTTGAGCACCACCACCTTGTTGTGGCCGGCCACCGTCTCTTCGCCCAAGCCGGAGAGCCGTGCGAACGACACCAGGGGCACCTGCCAGCCGTGCCAACCGATCTCACCCACCAGCCAGCGCGGCGCGTCGGCGACCGCCTGCACCGGCACCCGTGACATCATCTCGGCCACGGTTGCATTGGGCAGCAGGACCCGTTCGGCACCGGCCGAGATCAGGACGCCGCGGATCTCATCATTGCTGGCGTAACTCATGCGGCATCTCCGTCGTCATCCAGGCCCCAACGCGCGGCGATCACCTGCGCCAGTTCCTGCGGTTCACCGGCCACCATGCCGGCAGCGACCACGGCCGTCGCCGCAGCCGGGTCGTAGCAGCCTTCGCCCACCTGCCCGGCTACCCAGGCGCCGGCGGCGGCGAGGTCCAACGCCGGGCCCACATGGGCCAGGTCAGCACCGCTGAGCAGCACCAGCGCGCTGTGCTCGGCCGACAACGCGGCAATCGAGATGCCCTGCGCTTCGCTCTGGAAATACAGGCCATCGGCAGCAGCGTGCACGCCGATGTCATCGGCCAGCACGTGCACTTCGCCAGCGGTGGCGCGCTGGCCGGCTTCGGCCAGCTGCACCGGCAGCGGCGATACGCGCGCCATCTGCTTGACCAGGTTGCCGTAGCGGCCGCCGTCCAGGCGCATGTGCACCAGCACCGGCACGGCCAGCCCGCTGGGCAGTGCAGCGAGCAGGCGACGCAACGCATCGGGACCGCCGATACCGGCCAGTACCAGCAGTGCGCCGGAGCGACTGCCTGCAGGCGCGGTAGCGTCCAGGTCGACCAGTGAAAGATGTCCGGTATCGAATGCAGGTTCCGCCGATTCGGTCGAGGTGGCAGCCGATGCAACTGCCGGCGCGTCGCTGGCCTCGTCAACCAGCGACCAGGCCGTGTGGTCGTTGAATACCGACGGCGCAGCTGCCGGTACCGGCGGCGGTTCCGGTGCTGCTTGCACGGGCGCTGCCCTTTCCGGCAGCACCGGCTGCAGCGCAGCCAGCGCCTGCTCCAGCGCAATCGGCTCGTGCAGATGTGTCGGCGGCGAATAGAGGCCATCAGCCGGCACGTCGTCGGCCCACGAACGGGCCTGTTCCAGGTGCGGTTGCAGCGCGGTTTCCTTCGGCACCGGCGGCGTCGACGGCAGGCCCGGCTCCAGCTGCAGTGCCGGTTCGTCCTCGGCGCCGGGCGGCAGCACCTGCTGGTGGCCGTGCAGCTTGGCGGCAAGGTGACGGCCCCAGCGCTGCGCTTCCCAACCATCGCGACGCGCGGCCAGTTCAGCCTCATCGAACACCAGGGTCAAGCCGGGCGCCGACAGCGCCGGTTCCAGGCGCTCCAGCGCGTCTTCAATGGCCGCTTCCAGCGCGATCACCACGAACTGCGGGCGCGCATCATGCAGCGCCTGCGGTTCCAGCGTCATGGGATCGTCTTCCAGCACGATCTGCACGTCGGCATGGGCCAACGCCTCGCGCAGGCGCTCACGCGCCGCACCCGGGCGGGCCAGCAGGGCTACGGCCGGAACCGGATCGAGGTCACTCACGGACACGGGCAATCCCCAGCAAGTCGTACACGTTGCGCATCAGGTCCAGCTCCTGGTACGGCTTGCCCAGGTAGCGCTGCACACCGATTTCGAAGGCGCGCTGGCGGTGCTTGTCGCCGCTGCGCGAGGTGATCATCACGATCGGCACGTCCTTGTAGCGCGGGTCGGCACGCATCGCGGTGGCCAGCTCGTAACCGTCCATCCGCGGCATTTCGATGTCCAGCAGCATCAGGTCCGGCACGCGCTCTTCCAGCTGTTCCAGGGCTTCGACGCCATCGCGGGCGACGCTCACCTCGAAGTTGTGACGCTCCAGGATGCGGCCGGTGACCTTGCGCATGGTCAGCGAATCGTCCACCACCATCACCAACGGCACCTGCCGTTCCTGGCGGGGTGCGTTGACCAGCACCGGCGCGGTCGGGTTGGCCAGGAAACGACGCACCAGCGGGGCCACGTCCAGGATCACCACCACGCGGCCATCGCCGGTGATGGTGGCGCCGTAGATGCCCGGCACCGAGGCGATCTGCAGGCCCACCGGCTTGACCACGACTTCGCGGTTGCCCAGCACCTGATCGATCGCAACGGCGGCGCGCAGGTCGCCGGCGCGGACCAGCAGCAGCGGTACCTGGGCCTGGCCGTCAGCGCGTGCCGGGGCCTGGCCGACCAGACTGCCAAGGTCGTACAGCGGATAGTCTTCGCCACCGTACCGGTAGCTGCTGTCGGCTGCTTCGAAGCGCTCGTGCGACAGCCGGCCAATACCACTGACCGAGGCGACCGGCACCGCGAAGGTGGTTTCGCCGATCTGCACGAACACCGCCTGGGTGACCGCCAGCGTCTGCGGCAGGCGCAGGGTGAAACGCACGCCCTGGCCACGCACCGACTGGATGTCGACCGAGCCGCCGAGCTGGCGCACTTCGTTGCCGACCACGTCCATGCCGACGCCACGCCCCGCCAGCTGGCTGACCTGGTCGGCGGTGGAGAAGCCCGAGGCGAAGATCAGGTTGTCCAGTTCCTGCTCGCTCGGCTGCGCATCGGCAGGCAGCAGGCCGCGCTCGATGGCACGACGTCGGATCGCCTCACGATCCAGGCCAGCGCCATCGTCGGCCACGTCCAGCACGATTTCCGAGCCTTCGYGGTGCAGGCGGATGGCGATTTCACCTTCTTCCGGCTTGCCGGCGGCACGACGCTGCTCCGGTGCTTCCAGACCATGGGCCACCGAGTTGCGCAGCATGTGCTCCAGCGGCGCGACCATGCGATCAAGCACGTTGCGGTCGAGTTCGCCGTGGGTACCTTCCAGGGTCAGGTGGACCTGCTTGCCGGTGTCCATGCCGGCCTGGCGGACCACGCGGCGCAAGCGCGGCACCAGGCCGTCGAACGGCACCATGCGCGCGCGCATCAGGCCATCCTGCAGTTCCGAACTGACACGCGACTGCTGCTGCAGGAGCGAATCGTACTGGCGCGACAGATCATCCAGCACACCCTGCAGGCCACCCAGATCGGCGGCCGACTCGTTCAGCGCGCGGCTGAGCTGCTGCAGGGTGGAGAAACGGTCCAGTTCCAGCGGATCGAACTTCTGGTCGGCCTGATCCTGCTCGCGCTGGTAGCGGGCAACGATCTGCGCCTCGGTTTCCAGGTCCAGGCGACGCAACTGGTCGCGCAGACGCGCGTTGGTGCGCTCCAGCTCGCCCATCGCGCCGCGGAAGGCGCCGAGCTGCTGTTCCAGACGCGAACGGTAGATCGCCACTTCACCGGCGTGGTTGACCAGGCGGTCGAGCAGGTCGGCGCGCACGCGCACCTGTTCCTGCTGCGGACGGGCCAGCGGGTCTTCCTCGCTGGAACCTTCCACCGGCAACGGTGCCGACAACGGGGCGTCGACCACGGCCACGGCCGGAGTCGCCTGCGGGGTCTGCTCTGCCACGGCGGCGGCGGCAGCAGCAGCGCCGGCAGCGGCGATGTCGGTTGTGGTGCGTGCTTCAAAGGCATCGAGCAGATCCTGTGCCGGCTCGACAACGCGGTGTTCGCCAGTGCGGGTCAGCAGCTGGTGCAGACGATCGAAACCGCGTTCCAGCAACTGCACGTCACGACGTTCGATCTCGGTGCGCCCGCCAGCGACGGCCTCCAGTAGCGATTCGATGCTGTGGCCGAGATCGCCGATGGGGTTGATGCCCGCCATGCGCGCGCCGCCCTTGAGCGTATGCAGATCGCGCTGCAGGCCGGCCAGGGCTTCGCGATCCTGCGGCGCTTCGCGCAGTTCGCTGATCAGCCCATCGCAATGATCCAGCAGGTCCTTGCCTTCCTCGACGAAGATGTCGACCAGCTCGCGGTCATAGATGCTGAAGTCGAGCAGGTCGGCGCTGTCTTCGGATTCGGGGTCGGTCTCAGCACCGAGCAGAACCGCATCCGCCGGCACCACCGCATCGGCGCTGTCGACAGCAACAGGTTCGGCGTTGATTGCCGCTGCCTCCGCCGCGATCGGCACCACGATCATGCCGCTGTCCGCCGCGGCATCCT
Source organism: Stenotrophomonas sp. 2YAF22 (assembly GCF_052114665.1). Classification (NCBI taxonomy): domain Bacteria; kingdom Pseudomonadati; phylum Pseudomonadota; class Gammaproteobacteria; order Lysobacterales; family Lysobacteraceae; genus Stenotrophomonas; species Stenotrophomonas sp. 2YAF22. Next base: position 4,446 of record NZ_JBFRFE010000043.1, read on the forward strand.
GGCCCGGAGCATCTTCCAGTTCGAAGAAACGCGAGGGCGAAATGGCGTCCTGCGCCGTCTCCACGGGCTCGACGTCTTCCACCGTCGCCGGGGACGGCTGGTCGGTGCTCTCTCCTTCACCGACCGCCGCCTCCCCGCCGACGTCCGCATCCTCGGCAAAGGCTTCCGCCTCGCCAGGCGCGAGTTCGCTGGCCTGCAGGCCGAGCACGGGCCATTGCCCGTCTTCGTCCTGGCCCTGCTCCTCGTCGATCACGTGCAGGCCGGCCTCGAGCGCGGCTTCCAGCGTGACCGGGTCTGCGAAGCCCGGCACAGCCATTTCATCCTGCAGGCTGGACAGCTCGCTGTCGAGCGGCACTGCAGCAGCGTCATCATCCACCGCCGTTTCAGATGTAAACGGCAGCGACGTATTCAGGTCGTTTGCGACATCCAGATCGCGGTCGTCAACCGGCAGTGCGCTGGCATCCAGATACGGCGACAGATCATCCACCGCAGTCAGCGCGGCGTCTTCCAATGCGGTGTCTTCCGATGTCGCCACCGCCTGTCCGGCTTCAATCTCCTCGGCAACGATCGTGGAAGCAGCCACTTCCAACGTCGACTCCGGCGCCGGGGCGTCCGGCATCGAAGGCCACCCTGCATCGAAGTAGCGCGATAGATCATCGCTGCCCGTCAATTCAGCGGACTCCAGGCCCGCATCGCTCAACGCGTCCTCGCTGAACTGCAGCGCCTCCAGCACCTCGGCATCGGTGACATCGGCGCCATCGGTGTCACGTCCGGCTTCCGGCTCGATCTCAAGCCCATGGGGCGACTCGACCACGTCGGCATCGGCGACCAGCGAAAGCAGCTGATCGTCTTCGTCTTCATCGAGTTCCAGCCCGGCCATCGGCCAGCGTGCTTCCGGCAGTTCACCGGCCAGCGCCTGCAGGCGCTGCGCCAGTTCAGCCTGCGGCGCAATCCGCGGCTGTTCGGCCTGCAGCGCGTCCATGGTCGCGTTGATCGCCTGTGCGGTCTCGTCCAGTGCCGCCACGGCGTCATCACCGGGCACCACCTCGGCGGCCAGGGCGCGCTTGATGTACGACTCGGCGCCGCCCGTAACGGCGGTGATTTCCGGCACTTCGGTCATCGCGAAGGCGCCATTCATGGTGTGCACCGCACGCAGCAACGCGTCGCTGACCGGCTGTGGCGCCTGCTGCGCCGAGCGCAACCAGCCCTGCAGGGTGGCCTGGTGCAGTTCCACCTCGGCCTCCAGGATTTCGCGCAGCACGCTGTCGATGTTGGCCGGAGTACCTGCCACTTCGACAGCGCTCTCTGCCGGCACATCGACAAGCGGCTCAGTGCTGCCCAGCGGTTCGACCGCATCGGCCGGYGCCACGGCCATCGGCGCAGTGGCGCCCGGCAACGCAACGTAGAACGTCTCTTCGCCTGCAGCCACGCGATCGGCGATGGCCTGCATCGCCTGCAGGTCGACGCTGACCCGCTGGCCATCGCGCAGTGCCGCGTTCAACTGCGGCAGTGCCGCATATGCGTGATCGACCATCGCCAGCACCGCCGGCGTGGGGGCACGGCTGCCGTCGAGCACGCGATTGAGCATGCCCTCGATCTTCCACGCGAACTCACCCAGGGTACGTGCGCCAACCAGGCGGCCACTGCCCTTCAGTGTGTGGAAAATGCGCCGGATCGGCCGCAGCCGGTCCATGTTGTCCGGTTGCATGCGCCATGCCAGCAGCAGCGTGCCGAGATTGCCCAGTTCGTCGTCAAATTCCTCCAGGAACACCTCGCGGATGTCCTGGTCGATGTTTTCGGCATCGTCGTCGAAACCCGCATCGAACCCGCCCTCGGCCACGGTCGGCGGCACGGTTTCACTCGCCACGACGGTGGCCGGCATGGCCTGGGGATTGAAGCCGGCGGCGGCAGCATTCAGCTCTGCGAAGAACTGCGCATCGGCTTCGCTGAAGTCGATCGGCGCGATGGTATCCACATCGACCAGGGCCACGGTCGGCACAGCCGCCGATGCCGGCAGGTCTTCGGACGCGCGCAGATCAGCGGTCGGCGCGACGTAAGCGTCAGCATCGGTCCCAGCGCTGGCGTCGGTCAGCTCTGCGATGGCCAGGCCATCGTCGGCTTGGGACACCGCAACTGCGTCAATGAGCTCCACCGCCGCAGGCGACTCCTGTTCATCGTCCAGCGACAGGGTCTCCATTGCCTCCAGCGACAACACGTCATCGGCGTTGTGCAACAGGCTGCTGTCGAAACGGAACACCACGTCGTCGCTCAGCGACGTCTGGCCGTCCTGCTCGGCGGCAACCGGATCGAATGCCGGTGAAACGACTGCATCCAGCGGCGCGGCAAACGTCGACTCATCCAACGACGTCGCCAGCAGGGCGTCATCGTTGCCGTCTACGGCGGCTAGCTGGGTGTCGCCCTCATCCAGCACCGGCGCTTCGGACAACATCCAGGCAGCAGCGTCGGACTGTTCGGCTGACACAGGGTCGAAACTGACCGGATCGAAGCTGTCGAACGTCGGCGCACGCTCGTCGCGGCGTTCGGCAGCACTCCCTGCCGGCGCGTCGAATCCACCCAGTTCCCACTGCGGCACTTCCGGCGCGGGGGCGCTGGAGGCAGCGAACAACAGGGGCGGCGGGGTGCCGTGCGGTTCGGCCGACAACGCTGGCGTACCCAGCGATCCGAACATCAGGCCGTTGTCGGCGGGCGTAGCCTCCGGCAGCGGGTCGAAGGTGAAATCGGGCAGCGGCGCCGGCACGTCACCCGGTGCCGGCGCGGAGGCCTGCACGTCGATATCCAGCGGTTCGATCTGCAGTGGCGCGGCCGGCACGGCCACGGCCTCACGCACGACCGGCTGCACGGCTTCGGCAGTGACCACGTCACGCTCGGGCAGCGGCCAGTAGCGCAGGGCCTCCAGGCTGCTGCGGGTGATGTCGAGGATGTCCTCGCGACCCGGACGGCGGTCACGCAGGGCCTCCAGGTAGTACTCCAGGCTGGCCATGGCGTCGGCCAGGGTGTCCAGCTGGCGTCCACTGGGCACGCGCTGGCGGCCGATCAGCTCGGCTTCGATGTACTGCTGAACGCCGCGCAGGTAGTCGGCAGCGGTGCCCAGGTCGAGCATGCGCAATGCGCCGGAGACATCCCCGAGCAGGCGCGGCACGTCCTGCAGTTCGGCATGGTTCCAGCTGGTTTCAATGAAAGCGACGAAATGCTCGCGGGCGGCGGCGAAATTGGCGATCGCCTCGTGCGCCAGCACCTCCACCGTGCGCCGGTTCTCCACCGCGCTCGGATCATCCTGGCCACTGCCACTGGCACCCAGGTGTGCAACCTGGTCGTCCAGCGATGCATCGACATAGAGCAGCGCACCGGCGATATCCAGCAGCATGTCTTCGTCGATCTGCTGGCGGCCTTCGACGACTCCGCGCAGCGCGTCACGCTGCTGCACGACCACGCCCCGCGCGGCCCCCAGGCCGAGCATGCCCAGCGTATCGGCCACCGAGCCCAGCTTGGTCACCTGCTCCTGCAGCTGTTGCGGCGCGCCGTCGGTACGCAGGTGCAGGTCCAGCGCGTCCTTGACCTGCAGCAGTTCTTCCTTGACCGCGTTGCCAACGGTGTCCAGCAGCTCGCGGTTGCGGCCGCTGAGGCTGCCGCGTGCATGGTCCAGTTCCGCTTCGGTGGCGGTCACCGAATCGGGCGCGAACGCGAACAGCACGCTGTCGTTGATCAGCGCTTCGCCACGGGCGGCGCGGATCTCGTTGAGCAGGGGCTGCAGCACGATCGGAATGTCACGGTGTCCGTTCTGCAGGCGCTCCAGGTAATCCGGCAGCAGCACGCTGCCGCGCATCAGGGTGGCGCAGGCCTCATCACGCTCGGCGACCTCGCCCTTGCCGACAGCAATGGCGAGCTGTTCCAGCTCTTCGGCCACCATCGCCGGTGCATACAGTTCAACCATGCGCAGCGTGCCCTGCACCTGGTGCAGGTAGCCGGCGCAGATGCGCATGCGGCTGCTGTCGCCCGGGTCTTCGGCAAAGTACTCGACCTCGTTGCGCACCAGGCGCAGGGTCTCGTCCAGCTCGGGCTTGACCCAGCCCAAGGCTGCGTGGCTCATCGCATCGCGCAGGCTGCTCATGGATGCGCTCCGGTCGCCGCCGCGCGACGGTCGCGCGGATCCTGGCGTGGGGAATGGAAATGCTTCATCGACTGGTTCCTTGCTCGCCACCCTGCCCGTGTCACGCCGGCAGCTTGAAGTCGGCGACCGAACGACGCAGGTCGGCCGCCAGCTGCGCGAGGTGGCCGATCGACTCGGCGGTCTGCCCGGCACCCTGCGAGGTCTGGCCGGTGATCTGGCGGATCACGCCCATCGTGCGGGTGATGTCCGACGCCGCCGACGACTGCTGCTGGGCGGCGATGGAGATGTTCTTGATGAGGGTGTTGAGCGCGTTGGACACGCGCTCGATCTCGGTCAGTGCGGTACCGGCGTCTTCGGCCAGGCGCGCACCGGACACCACTTCGGCGGTGGTCTGCTCCATCGAGGTGACCGCTTCATTGGTATCGGCCTGAATGGCCTGCACCAGGTTCTCGATGCGTCGGGTCGCACCGGAGGTACGTTCTGCCAGGCGCTGCACTTCGTCGGCCACGACCGCGAAACCACGACCGGCTTCACCGGCCGAAGCCGCCTGCACGGCCGCGTTCAATGCCAGGATGTTGGTCTGCTCGGAAATGTCGTTGATCAGTTCCACGATCGAGCCGATCTCCTGCGAGGATTCGCCCAGGCGCTTGATGCGCTTGGAGGTCTCCTGGATCTGGTCGCGGATCTGGTCCATGCCCTGGATGGTCTCGCGGACCACGCCGGCACCTTCGGCGGCGATCACCACCGAACGCTGTGCCACGTCGGCCGACTCGGCCGAGTTGCGCGATACCTGCTCGATGCTGGCGGCGATTTCGCCGATCCGGTCCGACGCCGAGGTGATCTGGTTGGCCTGGTGGCCGGCCGCTTCTGCCAGCTGCATCGCCGTTGCCTGCGTTTCCTGGGTCGACAGCGCGACCTTGGCCGAGGTGTCGTTGATGGTGGTCACCAGGTGGCGCAGTTCATCCACCGCGTAGTTGATGGCGTCCGCGATCGCGCCGGTCATATCCTCGGTCACCGAGGCTTTCACCGTCAGATCGCCCTCACCGAGCGAGGAGATTTCATCCAGCAGCCGCATGATCGCCTGCTGGTTGCGGCTGTTGAACTCCACCTGGGTCTGGTAGCGCAGTTCCTGCTCGCGCGAGCGGCTGCGCACATTGGTGGAGACGAAACCGATGATCGCGATCAGCGACAGCGCACCGGACACCACGCCGATCCAGAAGTTCGGGAACAGGCGGGTGTCGGACACCGAACCGAACGAGGAGAAGGCTTCGAACAGCTTGCGGCTGTCGGTCAGCATCTTCGCCGAACCCTGGCCCAGTGCGGAGGCAGCGGACTGCGCGGCGAACAGCTGGCGCGAGCTGGCCAGGATCGCGTCGGCGTCCTGCTTCATCGCCAGCCACTTCTGCTGCGACTGCTCCAGCGCAGCGACGGCGGCGGCGCCGCGCACGGCGGTGATTCCCAGATCCTCGTTGCCATTGCGCAGCGCATCGAGCACCTGCGAGAACACGGTGATGTCGCGGGCCAGCGCGTCACCGGCAGCGGCAGCAGCCGTGCCGCCGGCGCGGATTTCAGTCACGCGACGCGCCATCGAACCGGCGACCACCACCTGCTGCAGGGCGCTGTAGACCTGCGACGCCGGGGCGCCGGAGGCGGACATCGCACGCACCAGTTCGTTCAACTGGGCCTGCAGGCCCGGCACCGCACCGGAGAAGTTGTTGGCGTTGCCGGCCAGGGCCAGCACTGCCGGTTCACTGGCCACCAGCTGGCCTGCCTGCTTGCCCAGCGGCGTCCAGGTGTCGGCCAGGGTCGAGATCGCCCGGGAGACGCCCGGTTCGTTGCCGTAGCGGCCCTGCAGGGTCGACACGTTCTGTTCGATCGCGTTGCGGGTGGCCTTGAAGGCGGTGAAGGCCTGCGCGTTGCCGCCGACCGCGTCACGGCCCTGGTTGGCCAGCTGCTGCGACAGCACCTGCAGGTCCGCGGCCTTGGAACCGGCATCGGCCAGGCGGCTGCCCTGCCAGGTGGACACGCCGGTGTTCACACCGAACAGGATCATCGACAGCGCCAGCAGCGCCAGCCAGAGGTTGCTGCCGCCCAGCCGCAGCTTGCCGGACTTGGTGGCATCCGAAGCAGTACTCATCGTTCAACCTCGATTTTCAATGCAGGGGGCGATGCCCGGCCTCAGGCCGCGGCTTGCCGGAATTCAGGGGTGCGCGACAGCAGCGAGAGCGAGAACACGCCCCAGTCGTTGCCATCGGCATGGAAAGCGCGATCGACGAAGTGGCCGTAGCGTCCCTCGGCCAGTGAACCGGCCTCGATCTGCTGGGTCAGCTCGAAGCTGCGCTGGCCGAACAGTTCATCGATGGTCAGGGCGACGTCGCCACCGGCCTGGCGCATGATCAGCACGCGCTGGCCTTCCTGCTGGACGGTGCGCGCCCCTTCCAGGAAGTACTTCAGGTCGACCACCGGGAACAGGTTGCCGCGCAGGTTGCCCACGCCCAGCAGCCACGGCTGCGCGCAGGGCACCGGGGTCACCGGCGGCATCGGCACGATCTCCACCACTTCGCGGAAATCGGACACCAGCCGACGCTGGCCAACACGGAAACCGACGCCACGCCACAGGTCCTGGGCGAACTGCCGCCCGGGCAGCTGCACCGCGTGGGCCAGGCTGCGCCGTTCGTAGGCTTCAAGAATGTCGAAGGGCGAGCGCATCAGGCCACCAGCTCGTTGATCCGGGCGATGAGTTCTTCCTCGCGCGGCGGCTTGACGATGTAGTCGGCGGCGCCCTGGCGCAGCCCCCAGGCCTTGTCGGTTTCCATCGCCTTGGTGCTGACGATGATGACCGGAATGTGCTTGATTGCTGCGTCGCGGGCCATCGCCCGGGTCGCCTGGAAACCGCTCATGCCCGGCAGCACCACGTCCATCAGGACCAGCTGCGGCACCTGGTCGCGGACCAGCTGCAGGCCTTCTTCGGCGTTGTCCGCTTCCAGCACCTCATGGCCGGCACGGCGCAGCCATTGGGTGAACACCGCGCGGTCGGTCGGTGAATCCTCGATCAGGACGATACGAGCCATTGTGCCTTTCCCCCCTGGTCAGGCGTTGACGTACGTGCGGATGGCACCCAGCAGTTCTTCGCGCGTGAATGGCTTGGTCAGGTATTGCTCCGAGCCGACGATGCGCCCCCGCGCCTTGTCGAACAGACCATCCTTGGACGACAACATGATCACCGGGGTCGCCTTGAACAGCTGGTTTCCCTTGATCAGTGCGCAGGTCTGGTAGCCATCCAAGCGCGGCATCATGATGTCGACGAAGATGATCTGCGGCTGCTGGTCGGCAATCTTGGCCAACGCCTCGAAACCGTCCGTCGCGGTCACTACTTCGCAGCCTTCGCGCTTCAGCAGTGTTTCCGCAGTCCTGCGGATGGTCTTCGAGTCATCGATGACCATCACCCGGAGTCCTGCGAGCTCCCCGCCCGCAGTCGTGTTTTCAGTCATTGCCATTCCCCAAGCGCACGGCCCAATCTTTGGCGGGAGCCGCTGCGAAAGCGTATCTATATCGCACTTCCCGCGCCCGCTTCAAGGGCGGTCCGTGGCGCGGGGCGTGGCGCCGGGCTGAACGTGACCGGATTGGCAATCACTGCGCAGCCCGGCAAGGGACGCTGCGTTGCACATCGCCGGGGAGGCGCACGGCCGGCGTTGCCGCTACCATCAACGCCTTGCCTGACARGTGCACCCATGCCGTTGAACGTCATCGTGGTGATGGACCCCATCGCCCACATCAAGATCGCCAAGGACACCACGTTCGCCATGCTGCTGGAAGCCCAGCGCCGCGGCCATGCCCTGCACTACGTGCGCCCGGGCGGGCTGGCGCTGGAAGGCGGGGTGGCCGTGGCCTGGACCGCCCCCCTGCAGGTGCGCGACGACCCGGCCGGYTGGTACGAGCTGGGCGCATTCAGCCGGACCGAATTCGGTCCCGGCCAGATCGTGCTGATGCGCAAGGACCCGCCGGTCGACGCCGAGTATGTCTACGACACCCAGGTGCTGGATGTCGCTGCCGCCGCCGGTGCGTGCGTGGTCAACAACCCGCAGGGCCTCCGCGACTACAACGAGAAGCTGGCCGCGCTGCTGTTCCCGCAGTGCTGCCCACCGACCCTGGTCAGCCGCGACGCCAAGGCACTGAAGGCCTTCGCACTGGAACACGGCCAGGCGGTACTG
>NZ_JBFRFE010000044.1:0-12547 GCF_052114665.1 Stenotrophomonas sp. 2YAF22
GGGGGGGGGGGCTGTTTCCACCCTATCCCCGAAACAGGCCGTTCAATAGATACAGATGCCGGCCAATCCACTGCGACAGGCTGTGGGTGGTGAATCAGTCGTCCCAGCCGGCCAGCGCCAGCTTGCCGATGGTGCGGCCGTCGGCCAGACGTTGATGCGCGGCATCCAGGTTGGCCGCAGTGATCGGGCCCAGCACTTCGCTCAACGTGCCGCGCAACTGGCCCGCGTCGATCATGCTGGCGGCGCGGTTGAGGATGCGGTGCTGCTCAATGCGGTCGGCGGTGGCAAAGCGCGCGCGGGCGAACATGAATTCCCAATGGATGCCGATGCACTTGGCCTTGTAGGGATCGCCGATGCGCAGCGGGCCGCGGGGTTCCACGATCAGGCCTACATGTCCCTGTGGTGCCAGCAGCTGGCCCAGTTCGTCCCAGTAGTGATCGGTGTCGGCCAGGTTGAGTGCCACCTGCACTTCGTCGATGCCAAGCGCCTGCAGCTGCGGCAACAGGGGCTGGCGATGGTCGATGACATGCTGGGCGCCCATCCGCCGGCACCAGTCGATCGAGGCTTCACGCGAGGCCGTGGCAATGACCTCAAATCCCGCGTGGTGGGCCAGCTGGATTGCCATCGAGCCGACGCCGCCTGCACCGCCGATCACCAGCAGGCGCTGGCCGGCGTGGCGGCGATCGTCAAGCTGCAGGGGCATGCGCTGGAACAGCAGTTCCCAGGCAGTGAGGGTGGTCAGCGGCAGCGCGGCTGCTTCGGCGAAATCGAGGGTAGTCGGTTTGCGTGCCACCAGTCGCTCATCCACCAGCTGATACTGCGCATTGCAGCCAGGGCGGGTGACATCTCCTGCGTAGTAGACCTCGTCACCGGAGGCGAACAGGCTGGCCTCCTCGCCCATCGCTTCGACCACCCCTGCCGCGTCCCAGCCGAGAATGCGCGGGGTTTCCAGCGACGCGGCTGACGTACCTGCACGCAGCTTCCCATCCACGGGATTGACGGAAAGTGCTTCGACACGGATCAGCAGGTCACGGCCACGCGGCGGCGACGGCGGCGGCAACACCAGATCGCGCAGGGCAGGGGCGGATTCACGGCACAGGGCGACGGCTTTCATTGCAGCTCCAGCTCGGTTCCTGTCTGCATCATAAGGTTCCTCACCTCGATGGGCGCGCGCTGAACCGCTTTGGGATAACCCGCGCCAAATCTGACGCATCTGGCCGTTAAACCCTTCCAAACCCTTGTGGTGCGTGGGTCTTGCGGATTTTCATCATCCTGTATAGGGTTTCAACGTCGGACCGGTGGCCGGTCGTGCGCGGCGCTTCACATGTTACGGGACTGTTAACATGACCTTCACCCGCCTGAGCATAATGTTCGCGGCGGTGGCGTGCTGAATCGGCTGTCTGAACATCGACGCAGTAGTGCTGGCCCATGCCTCTACCGGTTTCATACCCCCGAAATAGGAGCTGTACTCAATGAACAAGAAGATCCTTACTGCCGCGCTGCTGGGCGGTCTGGCTTTCGCCCAGGCTGCGTCGGCGCAGGAGTTCGATGACCGCTGGTACCTGACCGGTTCGGCCGGCTTCAACTTCCAGGACAACGACCGCCTGACCAACGACGCTCCGTTCGTGACCCTGGGTCTGGGCAAGTTCATCAGCCCGAACTGGTCGCTGGATGGTGAGCTGAACTACCAGAACCCGAACTTCGACGCCAACCAGGATCAGAACTGGTCGCAGTACGGCGTGTCGTTCGATCTGCGTCGCCACTTCATCAAGGAAGGCCGCGGCTGGAACCCCTACATCGTGGGCGGCCTGGGCTACCAGAAGTCGGAAGAAGAGTACCCGGCTCTGGACACCAACGGTCCGCGTGAGCGCAAGGACGGCAACCTGGCTGCCAAGCTCGGCGTCGGCCTGCAGACCACCTTCGACAAGCGCGTTGCTGTCCGCGCCGAAGTGGCCTACCGCGCTGACTTCGACGACCAGAGCATCGCCGCGCGCGACGAAAGCTGGTTCGGCGACGTGCTGGCTTCGGTCGGCGTCGTGATCCCGCTGGGCCCGGCCCCGGTGGCTGCTGCTCCGGCTCCGGCTCCGGTTGCCCCGAGCTGCGCCGACCTGGATGACGACGGTGACGGCGTCAACAACTGCGACGACAAGTGCCCGAACTCGCAGCCGGGTCAGACCATCGGTCCGGACGGTTGCCCGGTGCCGGTCTCGATCGACCTGAAGGGCGTGAACTTCGACTTCGACAAGTCGAACCTGCGTCCGGACGCTGTGGCCATCCTGAGCGAAGCCACCGAGATCCTGAAGCGTTACCCGGATCTGCGCGTTGAAGTTGCCGGTCACACCGACTCGAAGGGTACCGACGCTTACAACCAGAAGCTGTCGGAGCGTCGTGCTACCGCGGTGTACAACTACCTGACCAAGAACGGCGTCGACGCTGGCCGTCTGGCCGGTCCGATCGGCTACGGCGAGAGCCGTCCGATTGCGCCGAACACCAACCCGGATGGTTCGGACAATCCGGAAGGTCGCGCCAAGAACCGTCGTACCGAGCTGAACGTCCAGAACTAAGTTCTGACGCTCTGCCAGTAAGACACAGCAGGACCCGGCTTCGGCCGGGTCTTGTTGTTTGTGCGGTCCGGAATGATGAATCGGCGTCGCCAGAGGTGACCGTTCGTCGGTAATTTGCTTATGAAACCAATGAGTTGCCGTATTCATTGAAAGTGGCGCTTGAAAGATGACGTGGCATTGCTAAACTCGCCGCGTCACTTCCTTCCGTGGATGCCCCTCATGCTGCGCTCTGCATCGGCTGCCGTTCTGGCGCTGGCCCTGGTTCCCGCCGCTCACGCTGCGGTCGATTGCTCGGTCAACACCAGCGCTTCGCCGCTGCCGTTGCCGGCCACCGCCATCGCCCCGGTGGCTGATGAGCTGTATATCCGCAGCAGCCAGCTGGGCATGTCCAGTGGCGTGCTGGGCAGCAGCTACGATCCGTCGCAGTCGCTGGACCAGGTGCTGCAGCGGTTGCGCATCGATGGCTGCCAGAACATCGCCAAGGCGATTCCGAGCGCGCCGGCGGTGAAGCCGAATGATCCGGCCGCGTACAAGCCGCAGACCGAATTCGACAACACGCCGTGGCGCTTCGACATGAGCCAGAACGGCAAGCGCATGACCGCCGAAGAGTTCGACGCCTGGATGAAGGCGCGCGGCGTGCGCGTGGTCAAGGCGCGTCCAGTTCCGGCAGCCACCCCGGCCGCAGCCGAAGTGCCGGCTGAGACCAAGCCGGTCGACAAGAAGTAAGCGCGGCGGGGAGCAGAGGCTTGCGCACGCGCCGCCCACCTGCTGCCCCCGCTGCCCGCTCCCACGTTGCGCGTGGGCGTGCGAATCCCCCTGCGGTTTCCGCTGGCGTGCGCCATGGCCTGGCGCGCGTGTTGTCCAAGGCGGGTGTGTGCTCGCGCAGCGAGGCCGCGCGCTGGATCGCCGATGGCCGCGTTCGTGTCGCCGGGCGCATCGTCCGTGATCCGGAATTCCCGATTGCCAGCCCGGCGCCGCCGATCGAGGTCGACGGCCAGCCGATGGGCGCACCGCAACGCCTGTACGTGATGCTCAACAAGCCGCGCGGGGTGGTCACTACCGTGCAGGACGAGCGCGGCCGCGACACCGTGTACCGCTGCTTCGATGGCGCCGGCCTGCCGTGGATCGCGCCGGTCGGTCGCCTGGACAAGGCCAGTGAAGGCCTGTTGCTGTTCAGCAACGATCCGCAGTGGGCTGCGCGCCTGACTGATCCGGAGACCGGCCTGCAGAAGACCTACCACGTGCAGGTGGATCGCCTGCCCGACGAGGACACCCTGGCCGCGCTGCGCGCCGGTGTCGAAGACGAGGGCGAGTTCCTGCTTGCCCTGGCCGTGCGCGTGCTGCGTAGCGGCGACAAGACCGCCTGGCTGGAGGTGGTCCTCGACGAGGGCCGCAACCGCCATATCCGTCGCCTGCTGGCGGCCTTCGACCTGCAGGTGCTGCGCCTGGTCCGGGTTGCGATCGGAGAGCTCACGCTCGGCGATCTCGGCAAGGGCCAGTGGCGGGCGCTGGAGGTCAGCGATCAGCAGCGGCTGGGGGCCGCTGCACCGGGCTGAGTGATGCCCACGGCCGGCGCTTGCCGGCCACCGTTCCAGGCGTAGGGGGCGCCTGGTTGTCGAATGTCCAGAACGGAGCCTGCCATGTATCACCCGACCCTCAAGCAAACCCTGCGCTGCGCCAGCCTGTTGTTGCCGATCGTGCTGTTGACGGCCTGCGGTGGCCACAAGAAGGCGGCCAAGGCTGATCGCCCGGCCGAAACCCCGGTGGTTGAAGTAAAGACCCCGGAGCTGGATGGCCGCGGCAGCTATCGTTTCATGATGAGCAACGGCGACCAGAAGATGACCGCCGACCAGTTCGATGCCTGGATGAAAGCCAATGGCATCCGCGTTGCCAAGGGCAACGGGCAGGATGCTGCCGCCAAGCCGGTGGTGGTCGCCAGCAAGGACGAGCCCAAGGACAAGAAGAAAAAGAAGAAATAAGGCCTGGCAGGTGCCGACCTTGGTCGGCACGCCCTGATGGGTAGCGCCGGGCCCGTGCCCGGCGAGCGCATGGCGCGGCTATCGGGAAACCGCCGGGCATGGCCCGGCGTTATCCGTGGGTGATCAGCCCTTGATCACGCCCAGCTCGACGCCGATGCGGGTGAACGCATCGATTGCCCGGTCCAGATGCTCGCGGCTGTGCGCTGCGCTGATCTGGGTGCGGATGCGCGCCTGGCCCTTGGGCACCACCGGGAAGAAGAAGCCGATCGCATAGATGCCTTCTTCCAGCAGCCGCTCGGCGAATTTCTGCGCCAGCGGTGCGTCGTACAGCATCACCGGGCTGATCGGATGCACGCCGGGCTTCACGTCAAAGCCGGCAGCGGTCATCTTCTCGCGGAAGTAGGTGGTGTTGGCGGCCAGGGTGCTGCGCAGGTCATCGGCCGCGGCCAGCATCTCGAACGCCTTGATGCCGGCGGCGACCACGTGCGGCGGCAGCGAGTTGGAGAACAGGTACGGGCGCGAGCGCTGGCGCAGCAGCTCGATCACTTCGGCGCTGGCGCAGGTGAAGCCACCCAGCGCGCCGCCCATGGCCTTGCCCAGGGTGCCGGTGATGATGTCGATCTTCTCCAGCACGCCCTTGACCTCGGCCGAGCCGCGGCCCGTCGCGCCGAGGAAGCCGGTGGCATGGCATTCGTCGATGTGCACCAGCGCGTTGTACTTCTTCGCCAGCGCGGTGATCTCGTCCAGCGGCGCGATGAAGCCGTCCATCGAGAACACGCCGTCGGTGGTGATCAGCTTGGTCTTGCAGCCGGCCGCATCGGCGGCCTGCAGCTGCGCTTCCAGGTCGGCCATGTCGCAGTTGGCGTAGCGGAAGCGCTTGGCCTTGCACAGGCGCACGCCGTCGATGATCGAGGCATGGTTCAGTGCATCGGAAATGATCGCGTCGTTCTCGCCCAGCAGCGGTTCAAACAGGCCGCCGTTGGCGTCGAAGCAGGCCGCGTACAGGATGGTGTCCTGCTTGCCGAAGAAGTCGGCGATCTGCTTCTCCAGCTGCTTGTGCAGGTCCTGGGTGCCGCAGATGAAGCGCACCGATGCCATGCCGAAACCGTGGGTATCCAGCGCGTCCTTCGCGGCCTGGATCAGGTCGGGATGGTCGGCCAGGCCGAGGTAGTTGTTGGCACAGAAATTCAGCACCTTGCGGCCGTCTTCCAGGGTGATCTCGGCGGACTGGGGGCTGGTGATGATCCGCTCGGACTTAAACAGGCCCTGGGCGCGGATGGCGTCCAGTTCCTCAGCATAGTGGCGGGTCAGGGCGGAGGAGTCGGTCATGGCGTGGGCACGGCTCAGCACGGGAAACCACTGATTCTACCGGGCATCGATGGCTGCGGACCGGGCCGGATGGGGCGCCGCCATGGCCGGCACATGTTGCATCGCAATAGCAAACGGGTTAAAAATTCGTGAACCGGGGCTGTCTGGCTCCGGTCGCTGCGCCCGCTGCAGATCCCGCCTTCCACGCCACCGACCCCACCGGAGACGCCCATGAAGCACGCCCGTGCCTGCCTCGCCATTGCCGCCGCCCTGACCCTCGCGCCGTTCGCCGCCAGCGCCCAGGACAACGAATCTCCGTACAGCTGGAACGTCACCGCCGTCTCGGACTACCTGTTCCGTGGTGTGTCRCAGACCGATGAGGATCCGACCCTGCAGGCCGGCTTCACCTACACCAGCCCGGTCGGCCTGTATGCCGGCGTCTGGGGCTCGGGCGTCGACTTCGGTCCGGGCGATCCGAAGACCGAGGTCGACTACCTGATCGGCTACGGCGTGGACGTCACCGAGCGCGTCAACTTCGACGTGCTGCTGAACCGCTACACCTACCTCAAGGCCAGCCACCAGAACTACAACGAGCTGATCACCACCACCACGCTGGACGACACCTACAAGCTGACGGTGGCCTACAGCAACGATGTGTGGAACAGCAGCACCGACGGCTGGTACTTCGGCCTGGGTGGCAGCTGGGGTCTGCCGAAGGACTTCACGCTCAACGCCAACGTCGGTCGCAGCACCTTCGAGGACGGTATCGCCAAGGACTACACCGACTGGAACGTCGGCGTCGCCCGCCAGTTCGGCCTGTTCAATGTCGGCCTGGGGTACTACGGCACCGATGGCAACGGCCGCGACAACTCCGGCAAGCTGGCCCACAGCCGGGTGATGCTGAGCGTGGCCGTAGGCAAGTAACGCCGCAGGCGTTACGGTAGTGCCGGCCGCTGGCCGGCAACACCAAAGGAAAAGGCGCCCAATGGGCGCCTTTTTCAATTCCTGCCGCGTTCCTGACCCCGGCTGGGTGAGAGCCCCCTTGTTGTTCAAGGGGGCGCGCCGCAGGCGCGGGGATAAGGAAACCTGCGCGGATTCAACGTGGCGAAGCCACGATGAATCAATTCCAGCTGAGGACCACCTTGCCGGCCTTGCCTTCTTCCATCAGGTCGAAGCCCTTCTGGAAGTCGTCGATCGGCAGCTGGTGGGTCATCACCTTGCCAAGCGGGAAGCCGGACAGCACCAGCTGGGTCATCTTGTACCAGGTCTCGTACATCTTGCGGCCGTAGATGCCCTGCACGGTCAGGCCCTTGAAGATGATCTTGTCCCAGTCGCAGCCGGCGCCCTTGGGCATGATGCCGAGCATGGCGATCTTGCCGCCGTGGTACATGCAGTCGAGCATGTCGTTGAACGCGCGCGGATTACCGCTCATTTCCAGGCCCACGTCGAAGCCCTCCATGTGCAGTTCCTTCATCACGTCCTTCAGCGACGTGTTGGCGACGTTGACCACGCGGGTGGCGCCCATGTCGGCGGCCAGCTTCAGGCGGAAGTCGTTGACGTCGGTCACCACCACGTTGCGTGCACCGATGTGCTTGCAGATGCCCGCGGCGATGATGCCGATCGGACCCGCGCCGGTGATCAGCACGTCCTCGCCGATGACGTTGAATTCCAAGGCGCAGTGCGCGGCATTGCCGTACGGGTCGAAGAAGGCAGCCAGCTCGGAGGGGATCTGGTCGGGGATCGGCCACAGGTTGCTGGCCGGCATCACCATGTATTCGGCGAACGCACCGTTGACGTTGACGCCGATGCCGACGGTGTTCGGGCACAGGTGCGGACGACCGCCGCGGCAGTTGCGGCAGTGGCCGCAGACGATGTGGCCTTCGGCCGACACGCGCTGGCCGATCTCGTAGCCGGTCACGCCCGGGCCGATCTCTGCGATGCGGCCGACGAACTCATGGCCGATGGTCAGGCCCGGCTTGATCGTGCGCTGGCTCCATTCGTCCCACAGGTAGATGTGCAGGTCGGTGCCGCAGATCGCGGTCTTTTCCAGCTTGATCAGGACCTGGTTGGGGCCCGGGGTCGGCACCGGAACCTCTTCCATCCAGATGCCCTTGGCCGCTTCGCGCTTGACCAGGGCCTTCATCGTTTGCTGCGCCATCGGGGTGGAACTCATCAGGGGGAAAGCGCGGATTATAGGGCGCCACGCGGATTTCCCATGTTGCGCTGCGGGTGCAGTGGTGGAACGAAAGCAGTGCGCAGGCGGGCGTTTCGAACGTACTGCAAATAGCAGCGCCTTCCTGATTCGGAGGGAGGGGCGTGGTCATCCTGGCCGGGACACGCAAAAGCCCCTCCATGGTGCTCGATGGCGCCATCCTTGGCGCCAATGGTCCCGGCCAGGGTGACCACGCCCTCTCTGGACGGTTCCCGTGCGCGCGGCCGACCTGCGCGCGGTGGAGCGAGGTGGGCCCATGACTTCCGGGGTTCGGGGCGGGGCAGGGTGGCGGGCTACAATCGAGGGTTCCACTACCAGGGGCCGCTCCATGCGCTCGAACCTGCTTGCATTCTCCGTCGTCGCCAGCCTTGGGCTGGTCCAGGTCGCCCATGCCGCTGAAGGCATGTGGGTGCCGCAGCAGCTGCCGGAAATCGCCGGCCCGCTGCAGAAGGCCGGCTTGAAGCTGTCCCCGGAACAGCTGGCCAACCTGACCGGCGACCCGATGGGCGCGGTGGTCGCGCTGGGCGGCTGCACCGCCAGCTTCGTCTCCCCGCAGGGCCTGGTGGTCACCAACCACCACTGTGCCTACGGTGCGATCCAGCTGAATTCGACCGCGCAGAAGAACCTGATCAAGGACGGCTTCAACGCGCCCAAGCTCAGCGACGAACTGAGTGCCGGCCCGAACGCCCGCGTGTTCGTGCTCGACCAGATCACCGACGTCACCGCCCAGGCCAAGGCGGCCATCGCCGGCGCCGGCAAGGATCCGCTGGCCCGCAGCCGCGCGCTGGATGCCTTCGACAAGGCCCAGGTCGCCGCCTGTGAAGCCGATGCCGGCTTCCGCTGCCGCCTGTACAGCTTCTCCGGCGGCAACACCTACCGCCTGTTCCGCAACATGGAAATCAAGGACGTGCGCCTGGTCTACGCGCCCCCGGGCAGCGTCGGCAAGTTCGGCGGCGATGTCGACAACTGGATGTGGCCGCGCCACACCGGCGATTTCTCGTTCTACCGTGCCTACGTCGGCAAGGACGGCAAGCCGGCGGCGTTCTCGGCCGACAACGTGCCGTACCAGCCCAAGCACTTCCTGAAGTTCGCCGATACGCCCCTGGGCGCCGACGACTTCGTGATGGTGGCCGGCTACCCGGGCCGCACCAACCGTTACGCGCTGGCCGGTGAGTTCAACGAGACCGCCAGCTTCACCTACCCGACCATCGCCAAGCACTACAACGCGGTGCTGAAGATGATCGCCGACGCCGGCAAGGCCGACGCCGACGTCAAGGTGAAGTACGCCGCCACCGCCGCCAGCATGAACAACGTGGCCAAGAACTACCTGGGCCAGCTGGAAGGCTTCAAGCGCATCGACGCCGCCGGCCAGAAGCAGGCCGAAGAAGCCGCCGTGCTGGCCTGGCTGAAGAAGCAGGGCGCTGCCGGCAAGCCGGCGCTGGCTGCGCACGCGCAGCTGCTGCAGCACCTGGACACCAGCAAGTCGACCCGCGAGCGCGACCTGTTCGTYGGCCAGTTCAACAACACCTCGGCCGTTGGCGCGGCGATCACCCTGTACCGCCTGTCGATCGAGCGCAGCAAGCCCGACGCCGAGCGCGAAGCGGGTTACCAGGACCGTGACCTGACCACCATCGAAGGCAGCCTGAAGCAGATGGATCGCCGCTACGTGGCGAAGATGGACCAGCAGCTGCAGACCTACTGGCTGGACCAGTACGTGGCCCTGCCGGCCGCGCAGCGCGACAACGAAGTGCTGAACACGTGGCTGGCCGGCAGCGATGCCGCTGCGGTGAAGTCGCTGGTGGCCAAGCTGGGCGGCACCGAGCTGGGCAGCCTGGACAACCGCCTGACGTGGTTCAAGGCCGACCGCGCTGCGTTTGAAGCCAGCAATGATCCGGCCATCCAGTACGCGGTGGCGGTCATGCCGGCGCTGCTGAAGCAGGAAGAGCAGAAGAAGATCCGCGAAGGCGAATCGCTGACCGCGCGTCCGCTGTACCTGCAGGCCGTGGCCGACTACAAGAAGAGCCAGGGCGAGTTCGTCTACCCGGACGCCAACCTGTCGCTGCGCATCACCTTCGGCAACGTCATGGGCTACGGCAAGGACGGCRTGAAGTACACCCCGTTCACCACCCTGGAAGGTGTTGCGGCGAAGGAAACCGGTGAAGATCCGTTCGACTCGCCGAAGGCGCTGCTGGATGCGGTCAAGGCCAAGCGTTATGGCGGCCTGGAAGACAAGCGCATAGGTTCGGTGCCGGTGAACTTCCTGTCCAATCTGGACATCACCGGCGGCAACTCCGGTTCGCCGGTGCTCGATGCCAACGGCAAGCTGGTCGGCCTGGCCTTCGACGGCAACTGGGAATCGGTCAGCTCCAACTGGGTGTTCGACCCGGTGATGACCCGCATGATCGCTGTCGACAGCCGCTACATGCAGTGGATCATGCAGGAAGTGGCGCCGGCGCCGCAGCTGCTGAAGGAACTGAACCTAGCGAAATAAGGTAGTGCCGGCCGCTGGCCGGCAACCCCGGCAGCCACTGCCGGGCGGTGCATCCACGCATGGCGTGGATCTACTGCACTGCTCAAACCCCGCGACGTCTGTCGCGGGGTTTTTTTGTCAGCAGCCCTAAGCGGTTTCCCAGGGAACTGGTCGTCCCATCCCCGACACATCGCTGCCTGCTCCGAGCACTCGACAGTGATTCCAGTAGTCATCTTCCGAGCCTTCGAGGCTGTCGAGATGCAGGCGGACGGATGGGAGAGGCCAGCTGTGCTCCATTGCAGCCAGCGCGATCAGCTGTTCGCATACGTCATCGTCCGGTGCATCCAATCCGGACAACAAGTGCTCGAACGCTTCATAGAACTCTTCCTCGGGATCGTTCAGGGCGGCGATTTCGTCCATTTCAATCGAAATGTACTCATAGGGTGCATCTTCAATCAGCCGCTCAAGCATGCTCACGTAGGGAGCAAGATCACCAATGCCCGCGAATGCCTGGACGATGCCTGCGTGGCGCCGCCGCAAGGTATCGAGCACTTTCTGCTTGGGTGCCGAGGGTGCCCGGCCAATCACAACTTCGCCATCGACTTCGAATTCGGCGCGCTGGAAATCTGCAGGTGTAAAAAGTGCCGGCCACAGTAACGGTATGCAGTAGACATCGTTCGCCAGCGTCTGGACGTCCGAATCGTACTCATCGGCGAAGCTGGGATAGATGCCGGGCAAGGGGCTGGAGCACAGATAGGATCGATTTGACATGGATCGGCCTGCAAAAGCCTCAAGCATGGACATCGGTTGCCGGCGATACCATCAGATTCCTTGCATATTGCGAAGTGTACGCGGCTGTCCGTTTCGAGGTTGTTGGGTGTGCTGTGATCCCGGCCGTCCGGCCCGGTCCGCCGAACAGGTATCATCCCTGTTCCGCGTACTTCACAGGATGTGAACGAAACGCGGAAACCTCCTCCCCCCAGGACCCCTTGCACGCATGCGCATCCTGCTTGCCCGTCACGGCGAAACGCCGTGGAACGCCGAAGGCCGCTACCAAGGCCAGATCGACATCCCGCTTTCGCCCATCGGTGAGGCCCAGGCGCAGGCGCTTGGCGCCCGCCTGGCGTCGGTGGACATCACCCGTGCGGTGGCCTCGCCGCTGTCGCGCGCCCAGCGCACCGCGCAGCTGGCCCTTGGCGCCGCACGCGCCGACATGCTGCTGACCGAGCCGGAACTGCAGGAGATCGCCCACGGTGAGTGGGAAGGTCTGCTGGCCAGCGAAATCAACGAAAAAGATCCGTCGCGCCTGCAGGCCTGGCGCAATGAGCCGGACACCGTGCTGATGCCGGGCGGCGAATCGCTGCGCCTGGTGCTGGAGCGCAGCTGGCGCGGCCTGGCCCGTGCCGCTGAAGGCCTTGGCGAACACGACACGCTGCTGGTGGTCGCCCACGACGCGGTCAACCGGGTGATTCTGTGCAAGGTGCTGGGCCTGCCGCTGTCGCGCCTGTGGACCTTCCGCCAGGCACCGACCACGCTCAACCTGCTGGAAGGCCCCGATCTGGACAGCCTGGAAGTGGTACGCCTGAACGACTGCGCCCACCACACGCCGTTCTTCGGTGAAGCCAAGCACCGCGCACTCTGAATTTCCTGTCCTGAACCACCTGTACCTGTTGGAAGCCTTGCCGTGAAGAACACCCCGACCACTCTGGCCGATTGGCTGGATTACATTGAACGCCAGCACCCGGCCAGCATCGACATGGGGCTGGAGCGCGTGCGCACCGTGGCCACCGCGATGGGCCTGGGCACGCCGGCCAGGCACACCATCGTGGTCGGTGGTACTAACGGCAAGGGTTCCACGGTCGCCTTCATCGAGGCCATCGCGCGTGCTGCGGGCTGGAAGGTCGGCGCGTACACCTCGCCGCACCTGCTGCGCTACAACGAGCGCGTGCGCATCGATGGCCAGGATGTCGATGACGCCGCACTGGTGGCCGCGTTCAACACGGTCGAGGCAGCG
>NZ_JBFRFE010000045.1:0-12529 GCF_052114665.1 Stenotrophomonas sp. 2YAF22
GGCATCGGCCGTGCGGTGGCGGTACTGTTCGCCCGCGAAGGCGCCGACGTTGCCGTGCTGCATCTGGACGAAGCCAAGGACGCCGAGTTGACCCGCCAGCATGTGGAAAAAGAGGGCGGCCGCTGCGTGGTGATCGCTGGCGACGTACGCGACCCCCGCTTCTGCAACAAGGCCGTCAAGCAGGTGGCCAAGGCGTTTGGCGGCATCGACATCCTGGTCAACAACGCGGCGTTCCAGCTGCACTGCGAACGGCTGGAAGACCTGGAAGATGCGCATCTGCAGGAAACCCTGCAGACCAACATCGGCGGCTACATCCAGATGGCGCGCGCAGTGCTGCCACACCTGGGCGAGGGCGCCAGCATCATCAACACCGGTTCGGAAACCGGTCTGTTCGGCAGCAAGGCATTGATTGATTACTCGGCCACCAAGGGCGCGATCCATGCGTTCACCAAGGCGCTGGCCAGCCAGTTGCTGCCGCGCGGCATCCGGGTCAACTGTGTGGCGCCCGGCCCGGTGTGGACGCCGTTGAACCCGGCCGACAAGCAGGCGAAGGATGTGGCCGAGTTCGGCAAGGACAGTGACATGGGCCGGCCGGCACAGCCCGAAGAACTGTCGCCGGCCTATGTGTTCCTGGCCTCGCCGGCCTGCGCCAGCTACATCAGCGGGGTGATCCTGCCGGTGATGGGCGGGCCGCGCGGCTAGCGCGCGGCAGCAACACCCTTGGGCGCGGCAGTGTAGAAGCCGGYGATGCGCGGTATGAACTGCTGCGGATTGGCGCCGACCAGATTGGTCAGCACGACAACGGCGAGTTCGCGCTCGGGATAGACGATGAAGGCCGAGCGCGCACCGCCCATGCCACCCACCTGCAGGTCGGGTGCGGTGTTGAACACCGGCCAGCCTGCGGCCCAGTCGCCGGCACTGCCATCATTGAGGTGTTCGGGCGACCACATCTGTTGCACCGCGCGCAGCTCCAGCAGGCGTCCCTCCTGCAGTGCAACCAACCAGCGCGCGGTGTCATCGGCCGTGGTGAGGATGCCGCCGCCGGCCCACAGGCTGGGCGGCATGTCGTAGAACCAGTGCGACAGGCGTGGCGTCGCATCCTTTGCATYGGTGGCGCGTGGCAGGTAGCTGTACATCGTCGCCGCATCCGGGATCAGGTCGTAGCTGTCGCCGAACGTGGTGCGTGCCATGCGCGCGGTGGAGAACTGGCCGGTGGCCAGGAAGCGTTCGTAGGGCATGCCGGATTGCCGCGCGATGATCCTCGCCAGCAGCAGGTAGTTGGTCTGGTTGTACTGGAAACGCTCGCCGGCCCTGGCCTCTGCCGGCAGCGCGCGGACCGCCTGCCATGCGTCCTGTTCCGAGCCCCCACCCAGCAATCCCTCTGCATCGAGGATGTCGGGCAGGCCGGAAGTGTGGGCGAGCAGCTGGCGCACCCGCACCGCCCGCCAGCTTTCGGGCAGGTCGTCGAGATAGCGCGCGATGGGCGCGTCCAGATCCACCCGCCCGTCCTGTGCCAGCTGCGCCAGAGCGACGCCGGTGAAGGATTTGGTGGCCGAGTTGAGCGGGAACCGGGTGCTGCGGGTGGCGACCACGCCGTTCTCGACGTTGGCCAGCCCATAGGTTTCCGACAGCACCACCTGGCCTTCCTTGACCACCGCGATCTGCAGGCCCGGGATGCGCTGTTCCTGCATGATCTGGCGGATGAAACGACGGGTCTGGTCGTTGGCCTGGTCCTGGTTGGCGGAGACGGCGGCGAAGGGCAGCAGGCTGATGATCATGAGCAGGGTTCGTAGCGTCTGGCGAGGCATGCGGGTTCCCGGAGGGCGGAAAGATCGGCGGCGGTGACGGCCGCCGCAGGCGACAGGCCATGGGTCGGATGCGCGCCCGGCGTAAAAGGTTTAAGCCGGCTGCGCGCCCTACCGTTCGTCGGCCCATGACTTCCGGGGGGTTGACTACAGGTGTCGTCATGGCAACAGTGGCGACACGTGTAGTCAAGGGAGTGTTGTCATGCGTGGCAAGACCATCGGGGACCAGGAACTGGCCCTGCTGCAGTATGTGGATGAGCAGGCACCGGCCAGCGTCGGCGAGGTCGCCAGCGGCTATGGTGAACCGCGCGGACTGGCCCGGTCCACGGTGTTGACGATGATGGAGCGCCTGCGCGCCAAGGGTTACCTGCAGCGCAGGCAGCAGCAGGGTGTCTACCGTTACCAGCCCACCCGTGGCCCGGAGAGCGTGCTGCAGGGCGCCGTTGCCCAGTTCGTCGACAACACGCTGCAGGGCTCGGTGTCGCCATTCGTGGCGTACCTGTCGCAGCGGCAGAAGGTCAGCGACAACGAACTGGCCGAACTGGAAGCGCTGGTGGCCGAACTGCAATCGCGTCGCCAGGAGGACTGAGCCATGGATACCTCGATGTTGATTCCGATGCTGGAACGGCTGGGTTGGACCAGCCTGCAGACCGTGCTGCTGGTGGCGCTGGTGTACCTGCTGTGCCGCGCGCTGCCGGCACTGTCGGCGGCCACCCGCTGCCGGTTGTGGTGGCTGGTGTCGCTGCAGGCGGTGGTCGGTCTGTTGTGGAGCCAACCGCTGCAGCTGGCCTGGTTGCCCGCACCCGATGCGGTGGCAATGACGACCGTGGATCTTGCGGCGGACGCGATATATACGATGGCACCGGAGGCATCGGCGCACCTGCTGGCGAACACGCCGATGGGTGATGTCGGCAGCACCCCGGTGGCCTGGTGGGCGTTGGCCCTGGCCGCGCTGTGGATGTCCGGTGTACTGCTGATGGCGTTGCGGACCTTCGGCGAATGGCGCCGTTGCCGTGCGCTGCTGGCGGCGTCGTATCCGTGCGAGGACCAGGCGCTGGTGCAGGCGCTGCAGCTGGCCTCGGATGCGCACGGCCTGCGCCGCGCGCCGCGCCTGTGGATGAGCGACCAGGTGGACGCGCCGCAGCTGGTCGGGCYGTTCCGTCCGGTGCTGCTGCTGCCGGCGGGAATGAACGCGCTGCAGGGCGATGCGCTGGACCTGGCGCTGACCCACGAGCTGCAACACCTGCAGCGTCGTGACCTGCAGTGGGGGCTGCTGCCTGCCTTGGCCCAGCACCTGTTCTTCTTCCATCCGCTGCTGCGCCTGGCCGTGCGCGAATACGCCCAAGCCCGCGAGGAAGCCGTGGATGCGGCGGTGGTCGGCCAGCACGGTGCCAGCCGCCATGCCTATGGCCGGTTGCTGCTGCAGCTGGGTGTGGCGCCGCAGCCACACCTCGGCGTGGCCAGCGCAGCGCCCAGCACCACCAGCCTCAAGCGCCGCCTGCTGTCGCTGCAGTCGCACCGGGCGTGCCCACGCCTGCTGGCCGTCGGCTTGACGCTGGTTGTATTGGCCGTGGGCGTGGCGCCGATGCGGCTGGTGGCCGCGCCGGTCCCGCCTGCACCGCCGGCACCGCCGCGCGCTGTGCCCGCGCCGCCGCCGCCGCCCGCAGCACCCCCGGCACCGGCAGCGCCGCCTGCCGCAGCGGTACCGGCAGAGCCGGCCGACTGGGCCGAGCCGGCAGAACCCGCCGAGCCTGAGGAACCTGCCGACGTCAATGAAGACGAGGAGCAGGACGCAGGCACCCATGCGCACTCGCAGACCACCATCGTCACCCATGGCCAGCTGGATCTGGGTACGCCGCCACAGCAGGCCTTCGTCCTCGTTGATCACGGCCAGGCGTTCGCCAATGCCGGCATGGACGATGTGATGCAGGCGCGCAGCCGGCTTGGTGACGGCCCCGCCCTGTGGTTCCGCCAGGGCGACAAGCGCTACGTCGTGCGCGATCCGATGCTGATCCAGTCGTTGCAGCGTGCCTATGCCGGCGCCGTCGACCTGAGCCGCCAGCAGAGTGAACTGGGGCGCCAGCAGAGTGTGCTGGGTCGTCAGCAGGGCCAGCTCGGCCGCGAGCAGGGCGAGCTGGGCAGGCTGCAGGGCGAAGAGGCGCGTGAAATCGCCCTCGCAGCCGCACGGGCTGCACGCAGTGCGATCAACGATCGCGACATCAATCGCGAAGCGGCAGCCGAAGCGGCGCGGGCCACCCGTGGCGCGGTGGACGATGCGAAGATTGCGCGCCAGGCCGCGGCTGAAGCACAGCGCGCATCACAGGTTGCCCGCAACCAGGCGCTGCAGTCCGAGCGTAGCCGCGAGATGAGCCGACTCGCCAGCCAGCAGGCCGCGCTGGGAAGCCAGCAGGCGGCACTGGGCAGTCAACAGGCCGCGTTGGGTGAGCGCCAGGCACGGCTGCAGGCACAGGCAGCGAAGCAGGCAGAGCAGGTCATCGCGCGTGCGCTGGCCAGCGGCAAGGCCGAGCGGCTCTGACAGAGCGGAGCGCCGGGCCATGCCCGGCGCCCGCAGCGGCGCGTATGCGAATGGAATCCGCCGGGCAGGGCCCGGCGCTACCCCATCAGCCGCAGCTGGCGCGCTCGATACGGTTCTGTGCGTCCACCTGCACGGTCACCCGGTCCTGGCGGAAGTCCATGGTCACCGCCATCCCCGGTTTGACCACGCGTGCGTTGCGCGCGCCACTGTCGGCCACCAGCTTCTTGATCGTCGCTTCGTCGGCGGTCTTGCCGGTGAATGCGTCCAGCGCCTCGGGGCGGCACTCCTGCGGACCATCGGACACCTTGGCCGGCAGGCTGCCGGCATCGGCAGAGGCGTTGCCACCGGCATGGCTGCAGGCGGCCAGCGGCAGGATGGCCGCAAGCAGCAACAGGGGGGATCGACGCATGGCAGTACTCCTGGGTGGTGTTCAGTAGCGGCAGTGTCGCCGAGCCCTGTGTCAGTGATGTCAACGCGGCCTGGATCCGCCCTCTCCGTTCATCCGCTTACCAGCGCCAGGGTCTCCCGTTCGCGCTGCTCTTCCCGCACCAACCGCTGCAGCAGCAGCGCCAGGGTCACCACGTCCTGGTGGTTGTGGTCGGCCACCCGGCGCAGATTCAGCGCATCGCCGCCGCGCAGGAAGCGCAGCCATGCGGCGGGGGCTTCCGAGCCGGGCAGGTCATCTTCGCGCACCACGCGCAGCAGTTGCCGCTCGATGGTGGACAGCTTGCAGTTCTCCCACGTACCGCGGTAACGGCGGCGAGTGGGATACAGCAGGTCGACATGGTCCAGCGCGGTGATGGGATCGGCCTGGCGGGCCAGCCGATAGCGCGTCTTCAGCAGAGGGGCGTCGTAGCTGCGGCCGTTGTAGCTGCAGAACACGGTATGCGGCTGCAGCCAGCCGGCGAAAGCGGCCAGCATCTCCTCCTCGGCAGCCATCGTCGACATCAGCAGCTGGCGGATGCGCAGGCCTTCGCCACGCTGCGGGCACACATGCCAGTCGGCGGCACCGATCATGAAGGCGCGAGTGCCGGTGCCGCCGGCCAGGCCGGTGGTCTCGGTATCGAAGAACAGCAGGTCGCGCGCAGCCACGTGCTCACCCTCGCGCTTGGCGAAGGCCAGCGACAGCGGCATGGCGGGAATCGGCTGCGGCAGCAGTGACTCGATCAGGAACAGGCCGGGCGCAATCTCGTTGCCGGGCAGTTGGCGATCCTGCGCGCTGGCGCGTGCCGGCGCAGGGCCACCCCGCGAGCGCATGCCGAGCAGGCGATGCAGGCTGCCGACCTCGGGCCGTCGCAGTGCTGCTGGCGCAGGCGTGGTGGTGGCGGTGCCGGTCGGCTTGTGGCGGATCTCCTGTTCCACCCAGGCAAACACCGAACGCTCGGCCGGTGGCTGCCGCGCATCGTTGGCGGCCATCAGTGCCGGCGGCGTCTGCTGCGTCGGCGCGGCAGGCGTGGCTGCTTTCGGGTCACCGGCCTGCTTGCGAAGCAGCCGCAGCTTGTCCAGGCTCAGGCTCACGGGGCGATCAGCTCCATCGGGTCGCGTGTGCTCACCACCACATCGGCCACCTGCTGGCAGGCCTGCGCATCGAACAGGTCGAGCACGCGCAGCGCCAGCGCACGTGGCGAGGTTTCATCCTGTTCCTGCGCGGCCAGCACCGGACCGACGCAGGCCGGGCAACCCGCCTTGCAGTCGCAGCGCTGTACCAGTTCGCGCGCGCGCTGCACCAGCTCGGCCTGGCGCTGCCACAGCGGCTCGCTCAGGCCGACGCCACCGGGGAAATTGTCGTACAGGTATACGGTCGGCACGAATTCCTGCAGCAGTTCCACCGCGCCAGGCTCGCCATCGCTGCCCCGCAGCTGGCCGCGCCCGCTTTGGTCGGCAATCGCGATCCAGGTGCCATCGCCGTTGCCCACCGACTTCTGCAGGTCGCGCGCATCGGCCATCACCGCCACCGTGGCTACGATGTGCAGTGCATAGGCGGCGCCGAGGAACCCATCCAGCGCATCCTGCTTGCTGGCGAAGGCGCGCAGCAGCAGCGCCTGCGGCAGCTGCCACCACACCGCGGTGGTGTGCAGTTCCTGGTCGGGCAGGTTGACCGGGCCGTAGCCGATGTTCTCGTGGGTGTAGTAGCGGATCTTCTTGTAACCGGCCACGCGGCGCACCACGTGCACTTCGCCATGGTGCGAATCACCACGGCCGGCCACGCCGCCATCGAAACGGTCCAGCACCTTGAGCTTGGTGAAGTCGATGCTGTCGGTGTAGTAGTCCACGTGGGTGCGGGTGACGTAGGCCTTGCGGCCTTCCCAGTCCAGCGTTTCCACCTGGTAGGGCGTGGACTGCACCATGTGGATGGCGCCCTCGTACAGGGTCAGCGCGGCAGCGGAGTAGTCCACCTCGGCGATGATCTGCTGGCGGCCATCGCTGCGGTCGACCACGACGAAGTTGCCATCGGCCACGGCGCGCAGGCTGACTGCGTTGGCCGGATAGCTGTCGGCGATCCACTCCCAGCGTTCGCCTTCGCGGTGGATCACTTCGGTTTCGGCCAGTGCTTCAAGGAACACCTCCGGATCGATCGGGCCGAAGCCATCGCCGACCCGGAACGGCAGTTCGAACGCCGCGCAGCGGATGTGATCGAACAGGATCAACGGCTGGTCGGGCGCGATGCGTGCGTGTTCCGGCGACGCCTCGGCGAAGAAGTCCGGATGGCGCACCACGTACTGGTCCAGCGGCTGCGAACTGGCCACCATCACTCCGAGTGCTGGCTGCTGGCGGCGTCCGGCGCGGCCGAAGCGCTGCCAGGTGGCAGCCACGCTGCCGGGATAACCGTTGAGGATCACCACGTCCAGGCTGCCGATATCCACGCCCAGTTCCAGCGCCGAGGTGCTGACGATACCGTCGATGTTGCCCGCCCGCATCGCACGCTCGGTCTCGCGGCGCTCGGTGGGCAGGTAGCCGCCGCGGTAGGCGCGGATGCGTGGTGGCTTGCGCGGGTCGTGGTCGAAGATGTCCTTCAGGTACTTGGTCAGCACCTCCACCATCAGCCGGGTCTGCGCGAACACCAGCGTTTTCAGGCCGGACTTGATCGCGATGCGGGCGATGCGGTTGCTCTGCGAGCGCGCCGAGGCACGCAGGCCCAGGTCGGGGTTGATCACCGGCGGATTCCACAGCAGCACCTGCTTCGGCCCGCTGGGTGCACCGGATTCGGTGATGGCGGTGACCGGTGCTTCGATCAGCGCCTCGGCATGCGCCTGCGGGTTGCCGATGGTGGCCGAGCACAGGATGAACTGCGGTTGCACCCCGTAGAACGCGCAGATGCGCTTGAGCCGGCGCAGCACGTTGGTGACATGGCTGCCGAACACGCCGCGATAGGTGTGCACTTCGTCGATGACGATGTAGCGCAGGTTCTCGAAGAACTGCGCCCACTTGGTGTGATGCGGCAGGATCGCCTGGTGCAGCATGTCCGGGTTGGAGACCACGATGTCGCCATGCAGGCGGATCGCCTGCCGCGCGTCGCCCGGGGTGTCGCCGTCGAAGGTGAAGGCCTTCACCCCGAGGTCGCCGGCGCGGTTGAGCTCCAGCAGTTCGGCCACCTGGTCCTGGGCCAGTGCCTTGGTCGGGAACAGGTACAGCGCCTTGGCCTTGTCCTGCATGGCGGCGCTGACCACCGGCAGGGTGTAGCACAGCGACTTGCCGCTGGCAGTGGGGGTGACGATGGCCACGTGCTCGCCACGCTGGCTGGCCTCCCAGGCCTCTGCCTGGTGGCTGTAGAGCTGCTCGATGCCGCGTGCCTTCAGCGCGGCGGCCAGCGCCGGTGGCACGGAATCGGGAATCGGCGCATAGCGGCCTTCGCGGCCGGGAATGGCGAAGCTGCCGGTGATGCGATCCTGGTAGCGGCGCTGCAGGCGTGCACTGAGCAGTGCGCCATCGCGTGCGGGCAGGCCATCACGGGTGGCGAGCTGCTGCTCCGCATCGGCGGTGCGCTTGGCGAGTTCGTAGGCCATGGGAAGTGGATTTTCAGGGGATCACATGGCACCACAAATGGGTCTCACGATGTGAGACATCCGCAGCGGGCGGCGTGAACCATTCAGCGCGTTGGTGGCATGCGTGCAGCCAGTGCCGCGCTGCGCCGTGCGTGGCACCGCAGGTGCCGGCGCCACCGATGGATGGCCTGCACCAGATGCCACAGCCCGGTGGCGGCGGTGAGCGGCCACCACACTCCATGCATCAGCCTGAGCGCATCACGGGTGTGCTGCCGGGAGATGCCCGCCGGCAGTTCGACGAACATTCCGCCGAACAGCAGTACGCACAGCATCAACCCCAGCCATGCCAGGCTCCACGTCGCCCCAGCGGAGGAAAACCGGACACGGTCCTCGGCCAGGGACCACTCCCGGCCCGCGCCCAAGACCATGCCATCGCATTGGCGGATATCCAGTGTGAGGTGCTGCCCACTACGGAAACGCTTGGACGCCAGCCACTCCGCAGGCAGCTGCACGCGGTGGTCGCTGCCCAGTAGCCAGCAGGGCGGATGGTGTGGGTGCAGCATGAGCTTGTTGAGCCTGCCGCTGAGCTGCAGAACCGGTTGCGGCGCACCTGGGCCACGCTGGCGTGGCCATGCCATCCACACGGCGGTGCCGGCCACGGCGCACAGCGGAAGACCCAGCAACAGCCGCCACCACAGCGCGACGTCGATCTGCAGCGCGGGCAGCGCCGCCAGCGCAAGCAGCGCGATGACAATGCCCGGCCAGCGAACGCCATCACCCCGGCGCATCGCCACTTCGGCCGCCGTCTCCAGCCGCTGTCCGTGGACCGCGCACGCAGCAATTGGCCGCACGATGCGCCGTTTGCGTTGCAGTGGTCCCTCGAAGGCGGCCGCATGCTCGGCTTCCTCGGCAGCCACCCGGTGCCGGGCACCGACAATGTGGAATCCATTCAAGCGGACTACCAGAGCGGCGTCGCCAGCCAGGACGACCTCTGCGTGATTGTCTACGGCAACATGCTGCCAGGCATCGAATGGCAGCAGCACGGCAACGTCACCGAGCCCGGCCGAATGGAAGGGGCGGTTGCCGAAGCCAGACGGTCCGCTGAAAGCCCCCGACAGCACGCGCACCTGTGTGTCGTGCGTCCGCCCGCTGAGCGCACGCAGCGTGGCAAGTGCAGCATCTTCATCTTCGGTGAGCGGACGTGAGGGGGGATTGCGCCGCAGCAGGTGCAGGGCAGCGCGTGCATCCGACGCCCACTGCAGGTAGCAGGCCACCAGCATCGCCAGCAGCACCGCAAGCAGGAGGAGGGTCGCAGCGGGCGACATCAGCAGCATCCCAGCAGGCGTGAGTGATCGCAGCAGCGGGGCGGTGGCAGGCTCATCGGCGTGAAGGTGCTCAGAGGGGCCTGCAGGCTCATGGCATGCTTCGGCGTGCGCAATGCAAATCATTGCAAGGTGCGTGGCGGCTGCGCGGAACCGTGAGGACGGGCACAAGCTGAACGCCGGCGGCGCCCCCAACGAAATCTGAAGCCCGCACCCGTATCCTCGGCATCTGGACGCAACAGGCAAGGGCCGATGGCTGTGGCAAAACGGGCAACGCAGGGAGCACTTCTGGCCGGCATGCTGCTGGCGGGCATCGCGCACGCGCAGCAGACGACGCCGGTGGCCGTACCCGTGCCCACGCCTGATCCCGTACCGGCGCCTGCCGTGCCGCTCGCCGCTGATGACGCGCCCGTGGTCGTGCCGCCTGCGCAGGGGAACGTCACCACGCTGGGCGAAGTGCGCGCGCTCAAACCCGAAGACGACCAGCCGCTGGACCTGTACCGCTTCAAGAACCCGATGCGCGCGGAGAACAACCGCTTCAGCCGCGACTGGAGTGAGCCGCCCTCGCCCGAGCAGGTCAGCATGGGCGGCGGTTACATCATGATGGGCGTGGTCAAGGGCGTGATGGCTGCGGCCAAGGGCCTGAACAAGATCACCGGCGGCCCGGACCAGATCCAGTCGGCCATCGCCCGGCCGCCACCGGAACTGAGCGCCGAGCAGCAACGGCGCGCGCTGCAGTTCTGCGCCCAGCAGGACGGTTGCGGCGCGCCTCCGGAGAAGTAGGCGTTATCCTGCGGGCCTTCCCTTCGAGGCTGCCTGGATGCTGCTGCGTACCCTGTTCCTGCTTGCAACGCTGAGCCCGCTTGCCGCGTCCGCCAGCGACCTGACCGATGGCGGTTCGTGCCGCAATGGCGCGTTCCCTTCGGAACAATCGGGCTTTGCCCTGGCCAAGGTGGTGGGCACGCCGCGCCTGTACCTGCTGGGCGACATGGACGGCTGCCCGGCCAAGGGCGAACCCGCCTGCAGCCAGCGCAGCTACGTGGTGAGTGGCGATACGGTGGTGACCGGGCGTGATCTTGGTCGCTACCGCTGCGCGTTCTTCCCGAACAAGGTGGGTGGCAGCGCAGGCTGGGTGGATCGCAGCAAGCTGCAGGCGTTGCCGGTACCCGCGCCGACGCTGCAGGCCTGGTCCGGAGACTGGAAGGACAGTGACAACGGCCTGCGCATCCGCGTGCGTGACGGCCAGCTGCACGTGGAAGGCGATGCCTACTGGCCCTCGGCCAACCCGACACCGGCAGAACGCCCGGGCGGCCCGAACATCGGCGCGGTAAGCGCACAGGCAGTACCGCGTGGTGCCCAGGTCGACTTCGTGGAGGACACCTGCACGGTGCACGCGCAGCTGCTGGGCGATGTGCTGATCGTGGCCGACAACAGCGAGTGCGGCGGCATGAACGTGCGCTTCAACGGTGTGTATCGGCGCAAGTAGAGCCACGCCTTGCGTGGATGAAACGCGYGGACGGCCCGGCGCCAACCAAGGCGGGCATCTACCCTGCACGGCATCAGTAGATCCACGCCATGCGTGGATGGTGTTCGCGACTCAATCGGTGGGGTCAGAGCCCTTTCGCAGGCGAAAGGGATCCGACCCCGGGATCAGCGTCGGCGCTCCAGCCACCACAGCAGCGATGCGCACAGTACGAACGCCAACCACCACGGCCAGCGCGGCCCTGRTACACGCTGGCTCGCCTGCGCGGTTGCCGGCGCCGCAGTGGCCAGCCGTTGCGTGGTGGCATCGATCATCGCCTGCCGATGCATCGCAGGGGCCTGCTTCGGATCGAACACGTACCGCCAATGCGTGCGGTCGCCGTGCTGCAAGCGCTGCCAACCAGCTTGACGCGGCCACCAGCCCGCGCATCGTGCTGTGCCGGTGGTGCTGTCGACAATCAGCGGCACGCCATCGCCGCGTCCGTCGAAGGCCCGCAGCGGTGCCTGCACGCCGCACAGTGACTGCCGYTCGCCGGCCCAGGCCAGTGCCTGTGGCGACCACGGTCCTTCGGTACCGGGCTGCGCGCGAGCGAGGGAGGTGAACACCGTGCTCCACAACTCACCGTGGCGATCCTCGCGACCGGCCAGTACCCAGCGCCAGCTGTCAGTGATCGGCAGCAGCCCGATGCGTCCCTTGCCAACGGCGCGCCACCCACCGATGGGCTTGCTGTCGCGATCCTGCAGCAGGGGGCGGCTGTCGGCTGCCTGCAGCGCCAGGTACTCCAGCGCCGGCAGCGCCGCGGCGTGCGACGCGCGGTCGGCGTCTTCGCCATCAGCGGTGGGCAGAGTGCCGGCGGCAAGCGGCCCGCGACGTGCCTGCAGCATCGTTGCGTCACCCTCGCCGGGCATTGCCGCAACCTGGCTGCCGGCATCGCCCTGCACGGGCAGGCCGAGATCGCGCAGGCGTTGCCGTGCGCTGGCTGATGGCGCGCCGGTACTGCGCACCAGCAGGCCGAGGCCATCGCGCAGGGCCTGGCGCACGGCCGCCAGCTGAGCGGCACCGAGCGCAGCCAGGCTGCGTTCGTCGAGCAGCAGCAGATCGCTGCGCGCCAGCGTGGAGGCGTCCAACGCCACGTTGCCGTCGCCCAGGCTGAGGCCTGCGCCGGTCTCGGCCTGCACCTGTACGCGGATGCCGGCATCGGTGGCCCAGCGCCGCAGGTACTTCAGTTCGGCGCCGGGGGCAGCCGAGCGCACCAGCACGCGCAGCGGAGCGGCGGCCCGTGTCTGCTGGGGCACCGGCACGCTGTCGGCCACATGGCCCTGCGCATCCAGCAAGCGCAGCTGGAACACGCTGCGGCCTTCGGCGCGGGTGACGCCGCTGAGCTGTACACGGCCATCCTC